>DAIRCP010000045.1:0-21648 GCA_036796635.1 Prevotella sp.
ATAACGAAGAAAACTAACGAAAGGTGACGTGGATATGCCTTTTTTTTATTTATCGGATGATTTTTCGGGTGCTGCCATCCTGTGAACGAACCAGATTGATGCCTTTCTGTATATGGCTGCAACGATGACCTGCCAGTGAATAAACTGCGGCCGGAGTACCACTGACTGCAATTGCTGTACTGATGACATTCGCTACCGTAGGTACTGCTGCAGTACTCAAACTACCGAACTCACTGACAGCCTGTACCTGCCAATCATGACCAGCGGCATAATCATATTCCGTGGAGGTGGTGAAACCTGCCACCTCACCGTCCTTGGTTATCACATAGCAGATGGCATAAGGTACGGCCTGCCATTGCATCTTACTGCCACTGACAATCGGAGTCGGGGCATTCACACCTTCGGTCTTGAGGGTGGGTTGCCAGTTGTCATCACCGCTCAATACATTCTTGATGGTGTACTGGGCTGCCTCATCAGCTGTGAGATAATTCTTGGCGGTACCTCTGATAGTATCACCATTAGACAGATAATAATAACTGTCGCGGCGATTACTCAGATCAAGCGGATTGCCATTGGCATCGGTGGTGTTGTAATCTGCCCAAAGCACAGGAAGACCACCCATCACGGGATACCAGCCTTCTGCCGGAATGGTTACTTCAGCACGGGTATTGATAAACACAGTCTTGGGGAAATTATGCCAGGGGCGACCTAACCAGACACTGGTGGCACTGGCAGGAGCGGGCGCTGTGATGGTACAGTTCATGAATACATATCCCCAGTTTACATCCTTGGCATGGCTAGGTGCCACGATATAACCACCACTGAGGCGATTGATATAGAGTGTGGTATGGTCTATATAGATGTTTCCGCTGTTATAGATGAAATCAACGGCTCCTTCTATGAAACTGTTCTTCACGTATGCACGATAATTAGAGGATGAAGGGGTAATCCATGTATCCTGATAGGAGAGCATGCCTACACGGTTGAAGATGGTGCGGTCGCCGATGGTATTGAGTGCCAATGCCTGCGGACCGTCCTGCTTCTCATATCCATAGGAATTCTCGAAAGTGATATTGTCAAAGTAACAGTCATTGGAATTGACCACGACCGTGGCACCTACATTGACGCTCTGTGCAGTAGGACCACCACTCAGACGATTGTCCAGTATGACTGTACTCTCACGGTCCTGACCGATGAGATGGATAAACGGTTTGGTGACAGGGATATCCACATGCTCATTGTATCTGCCTTTCTTAACAAAGATAAGCCAGGGCTTTACACGGGAGGCTGGAGCTGCATCGATGGCTGACTGTACGGTGGTGTAATCACCGGTGCCATCCTGAGCAACAACGGCATCAAACAAGCGTGCCTCTGGTTGCTGGCGCTCCATGGTGGTGAAACTGAGGGTGGTGCCTGCATAAACATTGCCTGTGCGGTCGGTTATCACTCCTGCGGGGAGGTTGAGGGTGTAAGTGGTATTATAATCCAAACCGCTATACTGGAAGACGGCATTCTTTCCGCTGATGGTGGGCTGGATAGTCTCACCGCCAAAGGTGGCACTGCCCGTGCCCAACTGTATTTTCTCATCGAAGGTGAGGATGATGGAACCGGTAGCTGATACTCCCGTAGAACCATTGGCAGGGATACTGCTCATAAGTACGGGGGCGGTATGGTCGGATATGGTGTTCTGATCTGCCAACAGGAATACTTCAGCAATAGACAGACCGTCATTGGTGCTGGTCACACCGGTCAAGGCTGAAGTGTAATCAGGCATAAAACGGATGTACAGTTTATCCTGACCTGCTGCTTCAGCAGGCAAAGCAAACTCCTGAGAATCCCATCCGCGGGCAGGAAGATTGTAAGTACCGAAGGTGGTATAGGTGATGCCGTCTGTACTGTACTGCGCATTGACCACACTGTAGGCATTATAATCATCGCCTATGGCAGCGGAGAGTTTCAGATTGGAATAGTCTTTACTGGAACAGGTAAACTCAAAATACCATTTATCTGTAAGCGGGCGCCAGATACGGGCGCAGTATTTGCCATTCTGCATACCCCGTGCTGCACCCAGTGCCAACCAGGTGGAGGTAGTGCCGTCCGCCTGACGCATACTGAGCATGCCTGCATTGTCGGTAGCTGACATATAATCACCCTGACGACTGCTGCTAGGTGACTCATTATAGAAGTCCCATCCCACAATATAATCGGCTGCGGAAAAACTGGCGGTGATGTTCTTGTCACCATCCATCTTGATTTCCCGTTCCTGTGCTGTGCTGTTGTCTTCCCAGTTGGTAAATGTCAGTATTCTGTTGTTCACGGCAGTGAGTTTTACATCGGTACCTGTCTCATAATGATGGATGCCATCCACGATATTGCCTGCAGGACTCACCTGTACCAGATTACTGTTGGCGCCGCCCTGCAGATTCAGATTGAGGGCATAGACCGTATTCTTGATATAGTTGGCGGTGAGCGATGTATTGGCTGTCAAGGTGAAGGAATAAGGATTGTCTGTAGAGACCTGTTGAGCGGCATCATCATACCATCCTATGAAATGATAACCGAAGTTCTCTGTCGCTTTCACGGTCAGGGGCGTACCTTCATCGAAAGTTGTACCTGTGGGGTTACAGCTTACGTCGCCTGCTCCTTCCATACCCAGTTTTACTGCCACGGAATAGGCGGGCACTGTCTGCGCGGTGCCTGCAAAAGTACCGGTCAAGGTGATGTTGTTCAGACCTATCTGCTTATTGGCTGCCAGATTATAGATATAGAACCACACCTCTACCCGTTCGCCTGATGCGATGAAATCGGTCAAATCGAAGGATTCGGCAGAATATTCGGGGGTGGAAGCATCGCCATCACTGGGGCGACAGGGATTGAGTGCCGTGGTGAGCTGCACTTTCTTGTCGCCACATACTACATACGTGTCTATGTAGCCACCGCTCGTACCAAAACGGGCTGCATTAAAGGCGAGTTTGGTAGGCGTGAAGGTGACTCCCTTCTTGGGAGTCATGGCAAACATTACGTAAGTGTTATTGTCTGGAGCTGTCTTACCTACAGCCACTCCTGGCTGAAGTTTGGTCAGTGTCTGATCTCCGGCAGCAGCCGTACCTGTAATGGAAAGATTAGTACCCAAGGTATAGCTGCTGGCAGATACCTTATTTTCTGTGGTGACTGTGGCGCCGGTGGCGCTGTTTGTTCCCTGACTGAATGTCCAGGTCACGGCATCGTCAGCCCAACTGGTCATGCATACCAGTAAGAGGGCCAACAATGACAAAAAACTTTTTTTCATCATCATTGTCTATTATTAGTTATGTAATAAGATGTAAGTCTGTCTTTAGTTGTGATTGACTTTCCGGGTGGATATACTGCCGTCTGCCAATTGCTGATGAAGGATGACTATTCCCTTTTGAGGTGCTGTCACGGCTCTCCCATTCATATCATAGTAGGTCCGGCTCACCACATTAGGATTAGTTATCCCATGATTCATAACGCCCGTGGAACTGCTGTCATACGCCTTGCCATGGATGGTGACATCACTGATACAGTAAGTCTTGCCGGATGCGGCTCCATTATACCAAGGATAAATGCGGATGAGCAACTGCTGGCCCTCTGTCAGGGTGACTACAGGCTGAGCCTGTACGGCTTCCGGATTATTGGCCACCATATTATTTGGTGCATAGATGGTATGGCGGGTCTCGAAATTATCTGTGGAATAATAGATGTGGCACATCATACCATTGCCACCGCAACCGCAGACAAAGAGTCCGAGTGAATCTATCTTGAGGGTATTGCCTGCGTTAGGGGTAATACCGAACTGGATGTATCTGCTTGGATTATCATCGATTTCATCGGCAGGCCACTGATCGCCGGTAATCAATGTACGCTGCATCTTGCGGGTACTGTCGAAACCGGTCCAAGTGGGCCAAACGGTCTTGGCATTCGGATTGGAATAACGCTGTACATACATGCCCTGCATCTGTTCACCCAATACGGTAGCTGGTCCGCTCACGGTATAGGTACTGTCTTTCTCCAGTCGCCAGTATGCTTGCACATCTGTACCGCCTTCCATGCTTACTGCCGTAGCTTTCACGGGGATGGTGATTTTCTTTTCTCCTTGCATGATGGTTATTGTTCCGGCTGTCTCACCTGGTTGATTGAGGGTGAGCTGGAGATAGAAGGTCTGTATAAGGGTAGCTGCCTGATAACTTACATTGAGGTTTTGGCTCCATGTCTGTTTGTCGGTAGAGAGGGTCATGCCATCACTGGAAGTTATACTAACACTTCCGGATTCAGGTGAGAGTCCGAAACCGGACAGAGTGAATTCCTTCTGTAGTGTCTGCCCCTTGTAAGCTTCGCCTAAGTCGGCGGATGATGGATTCACACTAATATCGGAAGGTAATGTGATGCTGTCATTCAGTATGCCCTGTTGTTTCATGAGTTTGGCACAGGTGCGGGCTACGAGCAGTGCACCGGTGGTATTGAAATGGGTGGAACCATTGCCATCAAACAGAAGTTCGTGGCATTTGGCATCTCCATAACTTTCATAGAGTTCGGCTGTAGCCGTAGTAAGGTCGATAAACGGTATATTTTTCTCTTCTGCGAGGGACTTCATCTGATAAACATAATCCATAGTATGATCGGTGGATGCCACTTGATTACCTGTAGTAGGGCCTGTAGCGGTCAACAGGGAATAACTGTCACCCAAATCATGTCTGCCATTACGTTTTATCTTGCCGTCGCTGCCGAAATAACTGCGGCAGACGGGACCTACTAATATCGGACGGGCACCTAAGGCTTCAGCCTCATCCACCATTTTACGGAGATATTCTTTATAGGTGGTTGTTGGGACTGTTCCGCGCAAATCCACTGCGGCTGCACTGGTGGCATCGCCGATACTGTCATAATAGGCTTTCAACTGATAGCCATCCATACCGCCGTTTTTCTCATCATTATGTGCAAACTGGATAATCACATAGTCGCCGGGCTGCACTTTAGTCTTGGCGGTAGCCCACAGTTCAGTATAACCTACCCTGCTGTCGCGCCCGCCTTTGGCATAGTTGACGGAAGTCCATCCATTGGTGAGAAACTGCGACAGGTACATACCCCAGCCACGGGTAACGGTGGCTGACTCATCATAAGTGGCCATCGTAGAGTCACCTAACGTGTGTACGGTCTTCTGACCTGCGCTCATCAGTAATAATGCCAGGAGCGCAAAGGCCATGTAACGTAATTTTGATTTCATCGTTTTAGTTGTTATTGATTGATATGGGGGCAAAATTACGTCTATTCCGCGATGGAATGGGGTGAAAAATACATCAAATTGGTTGAAAATTGCGTCAAGAGCGATTTTTGTAGTCACTGGGGGACATTCCTGTGGCAGTCTTAAAACATCTGCTGAAGTATTTCGGGTCATTGAAACCACACATCCAGGCTACCTCACTCACTGTTTTGTCTGTTTCCTGCAGGAGTTGGCAAGCACGCTTCATACGGGCTTGGTGCAGGAACTCTATCGGAGTAATGCCCATCAACTGCTTCATCCTGCGCTGAAGACCGGACCTGCTGGTAGCTGCCGCTTCCGCCATATCGCCCACATTAATATCAGTATCCTGTAGATGTTGCTCCACGTAAGTCATCACCCGTTGCATCAAAACATCAGTCTCCGTATGAATTTCACTTTCAGCTGGAACTATGGAAGACTGCGAGGTGGATGAACTGATACTCCCGACAGATGTATGCTGGTCCAACAATGACAGATAGGCCTCAAGGGTCTCATGCTGTTTCCGCTTCATCCGCCTAATATATAAATAGGTAGCCATAACACCGGAAAGAATACCAGCTACAAGTAAGAAAATAAGCAATTTAGCCCAAGCTGTTTCAATGAAATAGGGTTTTACGATAACAGTAAGTTGGCGCATATTCTGCTGCCAGACTCCTTCGGCATTGGTAGAGATGATTTCTACGCGATACGTCCCTGGTTGCAAATCCAGAAGCGTAACAGTATGGTCCTGCCCCAGTTCATTCCATGTCTTGGTGGTTTCACCTTCCTTCAGCATGCGGAACCGATAACTGATATTCTTTGGTTCCCGATAATCCAGAGCGGAGAATCGGATGGTAATACTGCGCTCATCGGGTTGGAGTGTCAGGGTATCCTCATCTTCCACAGCCAAATTCTCGTGACTATTCTGTATGGTCAATGAGGTCAGTGCGATACGTGGACTAAAGCAAGTCGGTTTCCAGACATCCGGATGTACCAACATAGCACCATCCATCAGTCCGAACATCCATCTGCCATCGGGCAGACGCAACGGATGGGCATCATTATAGAGGTAATTATGATGGAAGAAACAATCATCCAGTGTCTGAATCTTATGATGATTCCTGATACGGAAGAACTGATGACTACTCACTGCCAACAGCTCATGCGGGCGAATGGCTGTCAGTGAGAATATCACATCTGATGGTAACCTGTCGCCATCGGCACCAAGATGTCTGAATACCAGTTTTCCAGCCAGTAGATTGCTGCTGACTATCTCATTGATACCGCCGCTCTCCGTACTGATATACAGATGATGGCCGGCATCTTCACAGATATCCATGGTAGCATTGTTGCTCAGACTGTTCGCCCGCAAAGGTTCCTTGTGGTGACAGGTAAACTTCATTGCACTTACCTGCGGCTGCAGTCGGGTGATGACCAGCCCTCCCGTCGTGGCTGCCATGAGTATGTGATGACGGGTAATATGCAGATATCTCACTCTGTCGCACTGATTTTTCGGATAGTATTTCGGTACGATGAAATGGGGCTTTTTTGCTTCCGCGGAATCCACACATACGATGCCACCGCCGGAAGTGGCTATCCAGAGGCGATGACTGCTATCGGCAATGATATGGTAAATATCAGTGGATGGCAGCTGGGTAAAATGCTCTATGAAGAAATGGCCTGAAGTAGTTTCCTTCAGTCGATACAGCCCGTCGGGTTTGGAGCCCAACCAAATCGTTCCGGAGGCGGACTGATACATACAATAGACAGGCGAGCCAAAGGATGTGTACTGCTGATGCAAACTTCCATCCCTACCCAGATAACCCAAAAGACGGTTGTGCGCGTCATATATACGGACGGTGGCATCTTCTCTGGTAGTGACCCAATACCTATTCTTATAGTCCAGAAACATACAGCGTACCTGTGCGGGAACCTGTTGGGGCAACTGTATGGCACGCTGCGGAAAGAAACTCAACTTATATATACCGTCATTACTAATTGCCCAAAGGTTTCCCTGCTTATCAGCATGCACCAATTTTATCGATTGGATAGTTACATCAGTAGGATATTCATGATAAGCGGCATCACCGGGATAACGACAATACAGTTTGCCAGTACGCATCAATAGCCACTGGGTATGATAACAATCTATTTTTTTTGCACTCACAAAGGCACCATTTCTGCGATTTTCGCCCATTTTATCGGAAGCACGACGGGGATCCCTAGCATTCAGATTATAAAATCGGTAATTACTCAGATTGAATCCGAAGTACTGTTCATCCACCTTACAGTAAAGGTGACCATCATCTGACGGTGCCAAATTTCGAATACGGTCGGTGGACATATTACAACCATCACCCACGCCAGACTTAAAGGTAGTAAACTGATAACCGTCAAACCTGCAGAGTCCATTCCAGGTACCCATCCAGATGAGTCCGTACTTATCTTCCACTATCTGCGTGACGTGGCGGAGCGGCAGACCGGAAGCCTCATCATATCGCGTGATACGGCAAAAGGACTGTGCCCCCACCTGAATACATGACAGACAGAGTACAAACAAGAAAAGATAAACGGAACAACATCTCATTATAGTTGTAGTTTCTTGTAGTTTCTATATAAGCGCAAAGATACGAATAAAATCCCTGAAAAAGTGGATTATTTTTTATTTTCTTCGTATTATGAGAGATTATTAATTACATTTTTCACCATATTCAGTTGATTTGTTGTAACTTTGCCGCCGTACAAATCATAAAAAAATGAAACTAAAGAGTTTTATCATTCCTGTGGTATTGCTTTCATTAAGCATATCATCATCAGCTACTGAATGGCCTGCAGTAACCCTGCCAGTCATTACCAGTACAAAGACATTTGACATCACTACTTACGGAGCCACCACCAGTTCCACAGACAATACCACTGCGATACAAGCAGCACTGGATGCCTGTACAACAGAAGGAGGCGGTAAGGTGATTATTCCGAAAGGCACTTTCCTGTGCGGTCCTATCAAGATGGGGTCCAATACCAATCTGTTTATCTCCGAAGGTGCTGTACTCCAGTTGCTGCCTTATGGCACTTATCCACTGATCAGTGGCAGTACCACTGAATACCCCAACTTCATTGAGGCTAAGACAAGTAACGCCAAGAATCTGATGATTAGCGGAACGGGAACTATCTATGGGGACGGTTCTGCCTGGTGGACTGCCTATGATGCAGCTACAACTAAGTTTAAGCGCGGTGCAGTAATTCGCTTCATGAAGTGCTCACAGATAGAGATACGCGACATCACAATGAAAGATGCGCCGGGCTCGCATATCACCATTGGTTCCGGCGGCAATGCCAACAATGCCACCATCAAACATGTGACCATCAATACACAGGTACCATCTCATAATACAGATGGCATAGATGTATGGGGTACCAATGTAAACATAGACAGCTGTTATATATCTGACGGTGATGATAACATCGCCATAGATAAGAACTCACAGTATATCCGCATCACCAACTGTACTTTCGGTTCTGGCCACGGTACTTCCGTGGGCAGCTATACCAGCAATGTAAAACATGTACTGATAGACAACTGTATCTACAATGGAACCGACAATGGCATCAGACTGAAATCAAACACAGACCGGGGCGGCGGTGAAGAGGACTTCATGTTCTCTAATCTGACGATGAACAACGTGAACAGTGCTGTATACATCGACTGCTATTACGACAAAGAATACACCACACCTGCCAATGACAAGGCAAATGCCAAGGCTGTGACTACCACTACCCCGGCATTTAAGAATATCTACTTCAAGAATATTACTGCCACCAGCACCTACAAGAAGAACAATGCTATCTTCATCTACGGTCGCCCGGAACAGCATGTGAAGAATATCACCTTCGACAATGTGACCATCTCCGCTCCTTACGGTGCTGTCATCAACTTTGCCGACAGTGTGCAGTTTATCAATGGCTCGATGATCAAACCTGCCACGGGCGCGCAACTTTACTCATCTTATGATGCACAAATCTTCGATGAGAGCCATGCCACTGCCATCAGTACGCCGACAGCAGCCACAGACAGTCTGAATCAAGTATTCGACCTGAACGGCAGACAGTTACTTACTCATGCCACAGAAACAGATACACGCAGTCTGCCTAAAGGTATCTACATCATCAACGGCAGAAAGCAGACTATCACGGAATAAAACAAATCAGCGTGCCTACACTGTTTGCAGACACGCTGATATATATTAATAAGATAGGATATCAGTGAGCAGCGGGGAGCATGGCCAGAGCCTTGTTTTCCGCTGCTTCCATGATTTCCCGTTCTCCGGGACCTTTATCATTGATACCACAAAGATGGAGCACACCATGAATGATGACACGATGAAGCTCTTCATCATAGTTCTTGGCAAACTGCTCGGCATTGGTACGGACAGTATCGAGCGAGATGACCAGGTCGCCATTGATTACATCGTCTTCATCATAATCAAAGGTGATGATGTCGGTGTAATAATCATGACCCAAATATTCCTTGTTCACTTCGAGTATCTTCTCGTCGTCAACAAACATGTAGCCAATATCGCCTACCTTGCGGTTATATGTGGCTGCTACTGCCTTAATCCAGGCATTGGTGATGCGACGCTTGATAGCGGGCATCTTTACGTTTTCTGCGTTGTATGTAATCATTTTCTATTGATGATTTCTGTGATGGGTGATGGAAGAAAAGCAGCTACATCCTTACCGAAATGGATGAGCTCACGCACAAGAGATGAAGAGATACTTTCATATTGGGGCTGGGCATAAAGCAAGAGTGTCTCCACTCCACCTATGCGAAGATTGATGTCGGCTTGTTCGCGCTCATACTCAAAGTCCTTCACGCTGCGCACACCTTTTATTATATAATGCGCCTGATGGCGATGCGCCAAGTCGATGGTGAGGTCGCTGTACTGCTCCACAACGATACGTGGCTCCGCTGCATAAAGTGCAACAATGGCATCCATGCGGTCCTGAGCGGAATACATATACTGTTTGCGCTCATTCACACCCACACCTATCACTATCTTATCAAACAGTGGAAAAGCACGGCGGACAATGGCATCATGCCCAACGGTAAAGGGATCAAAACTCCCCACAAATATTCCTATATTCATGAATCAAACAAATCTGGTTGCATCATATTTCCGGAGTATGGATTGCGACCGAAATGGCGGTAAGCCAACTCGGTGACCATTCTTCCTCGCGGTGTTCGCTTGATAAAGCCCTCCATAATCAGGAACGGCTCATATACTTCCTCCACGGTACCGCTGTCCTCACCGATAGCGGTGGCGATAGTCGTGATACCTACGGGACCACCCTTAAACTTATCGATAATAGTGAGCAGTATCTTATTGTCTATCTCATCCAGACCATATTGGTCTATGTTGAGTGCCGTCAAAGCCATCTTGGTGATGTGGGTATCTATCACACCGGTGCCCTTCACCTGGGCGAAGTCACGCACACGGCGCAACAGGGCATTGGCGATACGAGGCGTACCACGACTGCGACCTGCTATCTCCACGGCGGCGTCATCATCTATAGGCACATTCAGCAGACTGGCTGAGCGCTTGATAATCTTCTTCAATATCTCCGGTTCATAATATTCCAGATGGAGATTGATACCGAAACGAGCACGCAACGGAGCTGTGAGAAGACCGCTGCGGGTGGTAGCTCCCACCAATGTGAAAGGATTCAAGTCTATCTGGATGGAACGGGCTGAAGGTCCCTTGTCTATCATGATGTCGATGCGGTAATCTTCCATCGCGGAATAGAGATACTCCTCCACTACCGGTGACAGACGATGAATCTCATCAATGAAGAGCACATCGTTCTTCTCTAATGAGGTAAGGATGCCCGCCAGATCACCTGGCTTGTCGAGTACCGGTCCACTGGTAATCTTGAAGCCCACGCCCAACTCATTGGCAATGATATTGCTCAAGGTAGTCTTACCCAGTCCAGGGGGACCGTGCAAGAGGGTGTGGTCAAGCGGTTCACCACGATACTTGGCAGCCTCCACAAACACCTCCAGGTTTTCTACCACCTTCTGCTGACCGCTGAAGTCCGAGAAGCGGAGCGGCCGGAGGGCGTTTTCGAATTCCTTTTCGGCAGAGGAAACCTGCTCCTCGCGTACATCGAAATCTTCGTCCATACCTGATTATTTAGCTAACAACTGCAATGCTTTCTGTACCACATCGCTTTGCTCATTGATAATATCAAAATATTCACTCATCGTCCAGAGGTCGCGGGCAACCAATGCCTTGAGCTGTTCGCGCAGATAAGGAAGCGTCAACTTATATTCAGCCTCATCTTTCGGCTTGATTTTCTGTTTTTCTCCCTCTTCGCGTATTTCGTCTATGAATGACTGCGGCACTTCATAACTCTGTTTGAAGGCTGCAAAAGTAGAATACTGTTTCTTGAGTGCCTTGCGATGCTGATCTACATAATGCATATTGGCATTGATGATAATACTCTTGGCTGCCAGTTCTCGATGATACTGGGTGTACTTCATCGTATCCAGTGGAACGAAATAATCAGGCATGATACCACCACCGCCATATACGGCGCGATGCTCACGTAAGGTGTAGCATTTCAGAGAATCGGCCATGTGTACACTGTCTGCGTTGGTGAGTTCACCATGCTTCAGTCTGTTCATCATATCCATCGCATAATCCTTACTGTCACCTTTGGTATAAGGTTTCTGGATGCAACGCCCAGATGGTGTATAATAATGGGCAATGGTGAGACGAATCATCGAACCGTCGGGAAGGTCGATAGGACGTTGTACGAGTCCCTTACCGAAAGAACGGCGACCTACAACGATACCACGGTCCTGATCCTGAATGGCACCAGTTACAATCTCGGCTGCAGAGGCAGTATAACCATCCACCAGCACTGCTATCTTTCCGGTCATAAACTTACCGTCACCCTTGGCACGATATTCCATGCGAGGCGCACGGCGACCGTTGGTGTATACAATCAGGTCGTTGGCCTGCAAGAACTCATTGGCAATATTCACAGCCGCCTGCAGATAACCACCGCCGTTTTCCTCCAAATCCAGGATGAGCGACTTCATACCCTGCTTCTGCAACTGGGTGAGACTGCTCACAAACTCCTCATGCGTGGTGGCACCGAAACTGCCGATGCGGATATAGCCCACTTCCGGGCGAATCATGTAGGTGGCATCTATCGTCTTAACAGGTATCTTATCACGGGTAACCGTGAAATACAGTTTATCGGCAATGCCTCGACGAACAATTCCCAGCTTCACCTGTGAACCTTTAGGTCCACGCAGACGGCGCATGATATCCTCACGAGCCATCTTGACACCGGCAATGGCACTGTCATTCACACTCACGATGCGGTCACCAGCCAGTATACCCACCTTCTCTGAAGGTCCGTCATTGATGGTCTGTATCACGAGCAGTGTATCCTGATCCATATTAAACTGTACACCAATGCCCTCGAATGAACCTTTCAGCGGTTCATCCATCTGTTTGGTTTCCTTCGCTGTGGTATAAGAAGAATGGGGGTCCAGTTTCTCTATCATTCCACGGATACCATCCTCTACCAGTTTATTCTCGTTTACACTATCCACATAGAGATTGCTGATGGCCATCTCCGCTATATTCAGTTTGCGCAAAGCATTTTCACTTGACTGACTAAATACAGGACGCTGTGCACACACCGGCATCACCGTCATGGCGCTCATCAGCATCACTGCTGCAATTCTTTTATTCATGTTTGTTTATTCTCTTACTTCTATTGAGTCCTTTTATTCTCTCTCTTCTATCG
Organism: Prevotella sp.; assembly: GCA_036796635.1. Classification (GTDB taxonomy): domain Bacteria; phylum Bacteroidota; class Bacteroidia; order Bacteroidales; family Bacteroidaceae; genus Prevotella. The sequence goes on from DAIRCP010000045.1 coordinate 13,082, forward strand.
TGTCTTCTTCCGGGCGGTCTTCCTCAATCACGAGGTTGTCTATGATGAAGTTCTGACGCTCCATCGTATTCTTGCCCATATAATATTCCAGGAGTTTCTGCACCTGGTCTGTCTTATGCAGGGATACCTGTTCCAGACGGATATCTGGACCGATAAAACCGGCAAACTCATCAGGACTAATTTCGCCCAGACCTTTGAATCGGGTAATCTCTGGATCGGGTCCCAAGTCGCTGATGGCTTTGAGACGCTCCTCATCATTATAGCAATAGCGCACGATGTAGTCACTCTTCTTTCCTGTAGCCTTGGCATCGGCATCGGCCAACACCTGTTTATTCTTGATTTTGGCACGTTTGGCTCTCACACGGAAGAGCGGTGTCTGCAGGACATATACATGCCCCTTCTTGATGAGTTCAGGGAAGAACTGCAGGAAGAAGGTAATGATAAGCAGTCGGATGTGCATACCGTCCACATCGGCATCGGTAGCCACTATCACCTTATTATAACGCAGATTGTCCAGTCCGTCTTCTATATCAAGGGCAGCCTGAAGCAGATTAAACTCCTCATTCTCGTACACCACTTTCTTGGTCAGTCCGAATGAGTTGAGCGGTTTACCTCGCAGTGAGAATACAGCCTGTGTATTCACATCCCTGCTCTTGGTGATACTTCCACTGGCAGAATCACCCTCGGTAATAAAGATACTGCTCTCATTCTTACGGTCGTTCTTCACATCACTGAAGTGAATACGGCAATCACGGAGCTTACGGTTATGCAGATTAGCCTTCTTGGCACGTTCACGCGCCAGTTTGGTAACACCCGCCATCGCTTTGCGTTCCCGCTCGCTGGCCTGTATCTTATTGAGCATCACCTCAGCCACGTCGGCATCTTTATGCAGGTAGTTATCTACCTCCGTCTTGATGAAGTCACCCACATATTTATTGATGCTAACCCCACCATTGGGTTCCATGGTGAGTGAACCGAGTTTTATCTTGGTCTGACTCTCAAACACAGGTTCCTGCACATTGATGGCAATGGCAGCCACCAGACCATTACGGATATCGCCGTATTCTATATTCTTATTGTAGAATTCCTTGATAGTCCGGGCTATATGCTCCTTGAAGGCACTTTGGTGCGTACCTCCCTGTGTGGTATGCTGGCCGTTGACGAAGGAGTGATATTCCTCACCATACTGATTGGTATGTGTAAAGGCTATTTCTATATCCTCGCCTTTGAGATGGATGATGGGATAGATGCCATCGGTAGTCATCGTGTCATTGAGCAAGTCTTTCAGACCGTTTCGACTCAATATCCGGCGACCGTTATACATGATGGCAAGTCCTGTATTCAGATAAGTATAGTTACGGAGCATCGTCTCCACAAAGTCATCATGGAAACTATAGTTGGCAAATAGAGTAATATCCGGTTCAAAAGACACGAATGTACCGTTTTCATCCTGCGTATCCTCGGTGACATCACCTTTAAGGATACCTCGCTCGAAACTGGCAGTACGTACTTTTCCGTCGCGGAAACTTTTGGCTACGAAGTGACTGCTCAATGCATTAACTGCCTTGAGACCCACACCATTCAGGCCTACACTTTTCTGGAAAGCCTTATTATCATATTTACCACCTGTATTCAGCATACTCACCGCCTCAATCAGTTTCCCCTGAGGAATACCACGTCCATAATCGCGTACCGTTACGCGCAGATGGTCTTCCACATCGATTTCTATCCGGTCACCTGCGTTCATCTTGAATTCATCAATAGAATTGTCTATGACTTCCTTCAATAACACATAGATACCATCTTCCTCGTGTGAACCATCTCCCAGACGACCGATGTACATACCCGGACGGGTACGTACATGCTCCATATCAGACAGGTGGCGTATGTTGTCATCTGTATAAGCGGGTTGCTGGGTATCCGGTGCAGACTGTTGAGTGCTGGATAATTGCTCTTCTTCTGGCATATATTTCCTTTCTGATTTTTCTTATTTTACAAGTTCTTCTTATAGCAACGACGACGCTTATGGTTCACTGGATTAAGCGGTCCCCACTGACTTTGTACATTTTCATTGGTTTCCATCTCCACCTGGGTTTCACCCCACTTATATCCATATCCCTGACAGATAGGTATCAAATCAGTAAATACAAGTGCATTGGCACCTTTGGCACGATATTCCGGCAACACACCCATCAGAAGCAGGTCCACGATGTCGGTCTTATGGAATTTCAATGCACGAATGACATGCCACCATCCGAAGGGCAACAGGCGACCATTCTTACATTTCTGAAAAGCCTTGGACATAGACGGAGCCATGATTCCCACACCCACCATCTTATGGTCAGGTGTATTCCAGTCCTCTATTGTCGAAATGAGACTGAGGTCCAGAAAATTGAAATACATGCTGATATAGTCATGTATCTGTCGGGGAGTCATTTCAGAATATCCATACAAGTCTTTAAATGTGGCATTAATCACATCAAACACCTTCTGACCGTAACCCTCATGAAACACTTCATGCTTCGTGAGTTTGTGTACATGCAGATTATACTTCTCGCCTATCATCTTGGCGACCCGCACATACTTATCAGGTATCTTTTCTGGTACGTAGAGTTTGTATTCCACATAGTCATTGTCTTTCTCCCAATCGCCCATTTTCTCCATGTGCTGGGGATAATAAGGATAGTTGTAGATAGTAAACTGGGTACCCAGTTCCTCGAATCCCCAGGTAAGCATACCTTCAGGATCCATATCCGTGAAACCAAGTGGACCGATAATCTCGGTCATACCTTTGGAGCGTCCCCAGTCTTCCACAGCTTTAAGCAAGGCAGTGGACACCTCAATGTCGTCAATGAAGTCAATCCATCCGAAACGCACACTCTTACGGTTCCATTTTCCATTAGCACGATTGTTGATGATACCAGCAATACGGCCTACAACCTTACCCTCACGATAAGCCAAGAAATATTCTGCTTCGCAGAACTCAAAAGCTGCATTGCGGTCTTTCTTCAGCGTATCCAGTTCACCTTGATACAGATTTGATACGGCATACTGGTTTCCCTGATAGAGGTCGTAATGAAACTGGATAAACGCATCAAGTCCACGTCTATCAGTTACTCTTTTTATCTCAATAGAAGTCATTATCTAACCATTTTAAATGGGTTATTTGTACAAATAGGTGCGCAAAGATAGCGATAAAAATTAAAAAAAGGAAAGATTTATTTGGATTTTTGATTAAGTTAGATTACTTTTGTATTTAGAATCTATATTTATTAACGCATATTTGCATAATACTAAAACGAATGAACATGAATGGAACCCTAATGGCAGTTGTCGCAGGCCTGATGGCATGCACTACCGCAATGGCTCAAGATGACAGTGGAGGAAAACTGAAATCTTACAGTTATGTAGAGGCTCAGGGTGGTGTCCAGATGACACTGACTGATGCCAAAATGGACAAGCTGATTACTCCTGTGGGAGCACTCTCCTTCGGACATTATTTTACGCCTGTGGTCGGTGCACGTCTGCACGTGAACGGTTGGCAGGCCAAAAGTGGATTCAACGACTTAGGCTTTTATAAGTGGAACTTTATCACTACTGATGCCGACTTGCTGCTGAATCTTACTAATCTCGTCAGTTCCAATAAATCTGGTAGTCATCCTCTAAACGTGATTCTGCTGGGCGGTATCGGTCTTACCAATGCCTGGCATAACGGTGATGCCAACACAATGTATCAGGCTAATCGCACACTTAACATGCCATTGGTATGGAGTGGCAACCGTCTGAGCCATAACATCCGTGCTGGTCTGCGTCTGGAAACAAATGTAACCAAACCCATCGGCGTATCTCTGGAAGTAGCTGCCAACAGTCTGGACGACCGCTTCAACTCAAAGATGAACGATGCTGATGACTGGATGATTACCGGTATGGTAGGTGTAAGTTTCCGTTTCGGTCATAAGTACACCAAGGCTGCTCCTGTTCCTGTACCTGTAGTGACAGAGACACCCAAGCCAGCCAAAGTGCCTGTAGTAAAGACACGTACTATAGAGAAGAAGGAACCCGTGAATATCCATGAAGAAGCCTTCTTCAATATCCGTGAGGCTGGTCCTGTGGAAATGGCACGTATGCAGCGCATTGCCGACTTTTTGAAAACTTATCCTAATGCAACTGTCAACATTACTGGATATGCAGACAAGGGTACTGGTAACCCCACCATCAATATGAAGTATTCTCAGGATCGTGCAGATAACTTCAAGAAGGAACTGGTAGATAAATATGGTGCCGATGGTAGCCGTATCAGTACAGATGCCAAAGGCGATACCGTTCAGCCATTCACAGAGAATGACAAGAACCGTTGCGTCATCGTAGACGGTAAGGGCGAAAAGACCGTAACAGAAACTGTCCAGGAGACTGTTTACGAGGAAGCTGCCCCAAGTCAACAACAATAATCCTATTGATTAATAGATACTCTTTACACAGGAGTTGGATTATATGAATCCAACTCCTGTGTTTTTGTGCAACAGGAAATGCAAACGATTGCATTCGAAATATACAAAAATTCAGCACTTTTGAGAATCAACTTTATGAATATGCACTACTTTTGCAACCAGAAACCAACGTATAGTATATAACTACAACGCAAAAAACAATTAAGCAATATGAAGAAGAATACATTCATCATCGGAATGATGCTTGCCATGACGGCAATCCCCTCAGTACAAGCAGCAGAAGGTTGGCCAGCCAACTACGGCGGGGTAATGCTCCAAGGATTCTCCTGGGACTCTTACTCTTCCAGCAAATGGACTGTTCTTACAGACCAGGCTGATGAGTTGTCCAGCTCCTTCAATCTTATTTGGGTTCCTAACTCTGCCTACACGGGTATGAGTACCAGTATGGGATATAATCCTCAGTACTGGTTCAAACAGACTAGCAGTTTCGGCAATGAGACAGAATTGCGCACCATGATTAATACCTTTAAAGCTAAAGGTACAGGTATTATCGAGGATGTGGTCATCAATCATAAGAACGGTGTTTCCAATTGGTGTGACTTTCCCAATGAGACATGGACAGACGCCAACGGCACTACACATGCCGTGAACTGGTCACTCGCTGATATCTGTATCAACGATGACGGTGGCGCAACTAAAGCTAAATATAATATTACCGGAGCCAACGACACAGGCGAAGACTTCAGTGGATACCGTGATTTGGACCACACCAGCGCCAATGTACAAGCCAACTGTGAGACTTATCTGGATTACCTGCTCAATGACTTGGGATATGTAGGTTTCCGTTATGATATGGTGAAAGGCTATGCGCCTAAATATACCCAACAATACAATGACCATGCCAATCCTACTTATAGTGTAGGTGAATATTGGGATGGTAGTGTAGGTGCCGTAAGCAAATGGATAGAAAATACCAGCAGAAAATCTGCAGCTTTTGATTTTCCATTGAAATATACTATCAATGCTGCTTTTGGCGTCACTCCCAACTGGAAGATGCTGGGTTATGGCGGTGTGGCTACGACAGATCTGAAACGCTATGCAGTTACTTTCGTGGATAATCATGATACGTACCGTAATAATGACAAACTATCCGCCAACATGTTGCCAGCTAATGCTTATATACTGGCTTTGCCAGGCACTCCCTGTATTTTCCAGCCACACTGGAGTCTATACAAGAGCAATCTGCAGAAGATGATAGCTGCCCGCAAGGCTACAGGCATTAACAATGAGAGTGTCATTGCAGAACAAAAAAGCTACGACAATGGCTATGTGATGAAGGTAAACGGCACCAATGGCAGTGTACTGCTTATTCTGGGCACTGTGAACGACTATGACACAACAGGTTATACTCTTGTGGACAGTGGCGCCAACTATGCTTACTATACCAGTACCACACAGGCTACGGTAGTGGATGCAAAGACCAATACTCTGGGTATCTATGTACAGGCAAGTACTGCTCCTTACCTTTATTCATGGGACAGTAACGGAAAAGAAATGTCAAGCAGTTGGCCCGGCACACTGATGACTCAGACTGTGGAATATAACGGTGCCACCTGGTACTATATGGCTGTTCCTTTCTATGACAATGCAGCCTCATCGCTGAATATCATATTCAATACTGGTAACGGTGGCAAACAGACTGCCGATATCAAGGGACTTACCACGAATTCCTTCTTCACTTATGATGGAGCCACTGGCTACACGGATGTAACCACAACTGGTATCAACACAGTAAAAACTTCCAGTATGGCTGGTGACGCATCAGTCTACAGTATGGATGGCAAATACATGGGTACATCAACCACTGGTCTGAAGAAGGGTATTTATATTATGAATAAGAAAAAATTGGTTGTTAGATAGTTGATTGATTATTGTAGTTATGTAATTTAATAAAGGTTGTTTCCTAGGGTGGAATATATAGTTAATAATATTTGTAGTTAAGTTAGTTAGACATTAATTGTAGTTGAGTAATAGAATGAGATTTATGAGAAAAAGTTAAGTAGTTAGGAGAATATAGATTATTTTTTGCTGCAGACGAGCAGCACACGTTTTTGGTCAGTGAGGGTGGTAGCAAAGATAAACACGCTACCACCCTCTTTTATTTTCAGACGTTTGCGCAGTTCATCCACACTCATCGGGAAATTCCGCACTGCCACATTGGCCTGACGGATATCTCTCAGTGCTTCACGCAGTTCCTTCTTGTTCATCGTACATATCGCATCCACGGTAAAGTGCCTGCCGGGGAAATCGACTATACGGGCATCTGACACCATCAGATGACTGTTGACTGCTATCTGATGTACGCCATACCGATGTTCTAGTTCTGCAAAACATCCAGCCTTCATCAAGGCTGCATTAGGCACAAGCAACTGATTGCCTGGTTGCGGTGCGACATAAGATGCAGCAGACAGCAGTTCTGATACCGGCATGTAAGCAAAGACTGCCTCGTCATTCTTACAGACTACCGTCAAAGGAACTTCAGTCTTCCTGCCTATAAGTACCAGTAGTTCCTTACATTCATTATCCACCGCCACAATATGGACTTCCATCACCCCAAATTCTGTATATCCGGCATGTGCCAGAGTGCCATCCAAGTCGCTCACCGTCTTTTTCCAATCCAACATCGGGGAGAGTTTCAGCATCACCATTTCCGCCTTTTGGAGCAAGGATGGAAGCATTTCCAGTACATTAGGCGTACAGTCTGCAATACCATACGTGCGTCCGCCTTGATTATCTCTGCGTGCCGGGTCCAGAAAGACCATTGTCACATTTCCCATCTCCTGCAGATATGTCTCCGCATCAGCATTTACCACCTCAGCAGCCACTCCCAATGCTGCCAGATTATGACTGGCCAGTTCACACAAGTGAACTTGTCGCTCCACATATACCGCCTGTTGAAAGGCACGTGCCATAAAAGAAAAGTCTACGCCGAAGCCACCAGTAAGATCTACCAATGTAACAGGAGAAGAAGATTGATGAGCAGCCTGTATCGCCTGAGCAGCCAATTCTGCTTTGTAACGGGCCGTAGGCTCACTACTGCACTGTTCCATAGAGAGGTGAGGGGGATACAGAATATCATCCACTGCTGCCCATGCAGGCAGTTTCTTCTGAGCCGTCTGTCGCCCGGCAATCTGATTGAGGGCAAAGGGCATATCCACGTCAGCATTCCGCGCACCTTGCAAAGCCAATGTTTTCACATCATCGTGTGCATGCAATCGGATAAATTCTGCCGTAAGGGTATTCATAAATAAATAAGGGGGAAAAGTAGGGACGATCGGACTCGAACCGATGACCTCTTCAATGTGACTGAAGCGCTCTAAACCAGCTGAGCTACGCCCCTATTGAGATAATCGTGATGCAAAAGTAGTCATTTCCAAGGAGACTGCAAAACTTTTCTGAATGTTTTTTTATTTATTTCCAATATTTGAGGAAAACCTAACGGATTCTATTCTGAATATCTAACCTGTGCCTGATGACTTATAACATCTTCTTACGCCATCTTCCGGGAGGCATGCTCTCCACCGCTCTGAAGCGATGTGCAAGATTAGACTGCGATGAGAAACCGGTACGAGTGGCTACCTCACCCAATGGCATCGTAGGATACTCCATCAGCAGGCGCTTGGCCATATCAAGTCTGAGCGAGCCTATCCAGTCATGGAAAGTACAGTTATAATGACTGTTGATATAATTGGAAAGATAGGTACGGTTGGTTCTCAACATGGCAGACACCGTATCTATGTTGAGTCCACATTCTGCAAATCCAGCCTCAGCCGTGAAACGTTTTATCTCCTTGACTAGTTTTTCTTCTTGCTCTTCAGTGAGATAATATCCAGAATCCGTTTCTGTCAATTTCTCCATACTGCCTGCCTCATCATCCGTCATGGTGGCAACTTCCACAACCTGTGCATTGAGCATGTAATTCAGGAAGGATAGAAATATATAAATAAACATGCCTATTCCTAATAGCATCTGAACAGCGATAACAGCCTTGGGTGCAAAAGCAAGTACGGCTCCAGTGAGTCCAAAGAATACGATGCCGTATGTGCTCTTGGAGAGCCA
>DAIRCP010000045.1:21748-27586 GCA_036796635.1 Prevotella sp.
TTGCCACGGAAATCAAACATCCACTGCAACATAATCTGGATACCGAAAATAATTAACGCCACGCCAAGAATAGTACGCGAACGCAGATAATTCTTAAAGGCGGTTATATTGGGTACACTGGTAAAAATCAAACAAATACCAAAAACAAAAAGCATAGCCCAAGCAACAAGTAAGGAGTCGCTGTATATGATCTGCTCCATCTTCATTTTTTCTTATTCTTATCGGTTACAAAGTTATAAATAAAGAATGAGAATCTCCTATTTTTACTCCATAAAAAATAGCATGCATACATTTTCTACCTTATCTGACCGATTAAAAATCGCTTTTTGCACCAGGAAAATATCACTTAATATACCTGTTCTTTAGTTATTCAATTTTGCGAATGGTACACATATTATAATAAGGAACCTTACATTCGCATACGTTCAAATTTGAATGAGCAACAATTTTTTGAATGAGCAACAAAATCTGCACCTCTAGCGAAATATTTCTCGTCTATATTGCACTATAACATTCTTTTTTTTGTAATTTTGTGAACGCGAAATCTTATTGTGATAATAAGAAATCTAGTCTATACATAATTCTTTGTCCACCTTGCAACTCTTCACTCCCTTATTGGGAGCATGAAGATGCAAGGTGGCTTTTTTGTTTGTTCATCTGAGCAAAGAAACAGAATCGTAACGTTCTTGTTTTATAATCATCATCTGAGGGTAACGTATATGAAATATACTGGTTGTAATTTTGCAGCGTGATTCAAAACAGAATAAATCATATTAATTAAAAGATGAACAAGATGAAGAAAATTTTTATCACAGTGATGGGCATGATGCTGGCAATAGCCGGTATGGCTCAAGATGCAACGACCACGTTTAAGCCAAATGGAAAACCAATAGTCACAGTGTTCACTGATTTCAGAGTGCAGTCTACTGATGGGAAAACCAATACGGCTTTCGAACTGTCAAGAGCTTATTTGGGCTATGCTTACAACTTCTCTCCCTATTTCTCTGCCAAGGCAGTGATGGATGTGACAGATAAAAACAACGGGTATCAGGGCTCTGCTTACACCGCTTATATAAAGAATGCCTTCGGTGAATATTCCAGAAATGGTCTAACGATAGACTTTGGTTTGATTGGCACAAATACCTTCAACCTTCAAGAATCGCTCTGGAGTAAACGATATCTGCTCAAATCATTCCAGGACCTCAACGGATACGCTTCCAGCGCCGACCTCGGACTGGGTATCAGATACCAGATTATACCTGAATTGAGCATAGATGCTCAGTTGGTAAACGGTGAAGGTTACAAGAATATACAGGCTGACAGTGCCGTGAAAGTATCGGCAGGACTTACCTATCAACCCATCAAGAAACTCTATGTACGTGTTTACGGCGATTATCTGAAGAAAAAAGAGGCACAGACCACCTTGAATGCGATGATTGCCTACAAGGACGATAAACTCACATTGGCAGGCGAATACAACATGCAGACCGGTCATGGCAAAGTAAAAGACCACAATCTGAGCGGTCTGTCATTCTGGGGCACCTATAGTCCCAGCAAGACATTGGCAGTGTTTGCACGCTACGACAATCTTACTTCCAAGAAACTCAATGGTGCCAGTGAGGGATGGAACAGTAGCGACGGCAATCTCTATGCAGCAGGTCTGGAAATATTCCCTGTAAAAGGTATGGCCATCGCTCCTAACATCCAGATCAGCGACCCTTCAAAGACTGGTTCCAAGACTTCCACCAGTTATCTGGTAAGTTTCAAATATAGCTTGTAAAGACAATCATATATCATTGCTTGAATCTGTAAAACAAGATAGATAAAAGAGACAAGAAAATAAAAACATTCATTTAAAAAAGTAAATCGTATGAAGAAAAGTATTGTTTTAGTTGCACTGTTGAGTCTGATGACTCTGGGCAACAAGGTTAGTGCGCAGTCCATCTCAGGTGCGGGAGCCACATTCCCACAGCCATTCTATAATGCAGCTTTCGTAACCTACGAAAAAGTAACCAATACAAAAGTGACTTACGGTGGCATCGGCTCTGGTGGCGGTATCCGCAGTCTGAAGGATAAAATCGTGGATTTCGGTGCTTCCGATGCATTCCTCAGCAATGCGGAACTCAAAGAGATGCCGGCACCTATCGTGCACATCCCTACCTGTAGCGGTGCCGTGGTTGTAGCTTACAATCTGCCGGGCGTTAAGCAGATCAAACTCACACCGGCTGTACTCGCTTCCATCTTTATGGGACAGATCAAGAACTGGAACAATCCAGCATTGAAGAAACTGAATCCCGGTGTAAGATTCCCGAATATGGACATCACCGTGGTTCACCGTTCCGACGGCAGCGGCACCACCAATATGTTTACCGATTATCTGACTAAGGTAAACAAGGTATGGGCATCCAAGGTAGGAGCCGGCAAAACCGTGAACTGGCCTACAGGTATCGGTGCCAAAGGCAATCCCGGTGTGGCAGGAACCATTCACCAGACCACAGGTGCCATCGGATACGTAGGTTCTGAATATGCTTTCGCACAGCGTGAGCCGTCAGCTCTTATCCAGAATAAGGCAGGCAAATTCATCAAGGCCACCGTAGCTTCAACCAGTGCCGCTGCCAAAGGCAGAATCCCTGCAGATACTCGTGTGATGCTCAACAATTCATCAGCACCAAGTGCTTATCCTATCGCCGGTTTCACCTGGCTTATCCTCTATAAGGAACAGGCTTACAGCAACCGCAGTTTCGCTCAGGCACAGGCTACCCTCAAACTGATAGACTGGATGGTAAGCCGCAATGCACAGGGACTTGCCAAGAAGACCAACTACGCTCCACTGCCCGCAGGAGTTGCCGCCAGAGCCAAAGCGATACTCCGCACAGTGACCTACAAAGGCAAGCGAATACTGAAGTAACACAGATACGGAAGTAAATGAATAGTGATAAGATACTTAAACGCGTCCTGTTCGCCTCCTCCCTGGTTATCGTATTGATAGCAGCAGCGATGGTGTTCTCACTGTTCGAGAGGTCGTTACCGTCGATTTCGAAGTTTGGATGGCGGTTTCTCATCTCGGACCAGTGGAACCCCACTCAGGGACACGAGGAATATGGCGCGTTGCTTTTTATAGTCGGCACCTTGCTCACGTCTGTCGTGGCACTGGTCATCGCCATCCCGTTGGCATTCTGCACGTCGTTGTTTGTAGCAGAGTATTTCCGGGGCACGCGTCTGGCATCGGTAGTCGGCACATTGGTAGACCTGTTGGCTGGCATCCCTTCCATCATCTACGGACTCTGGGGCTTTTACATCCTCTGTCCGTTGGTTGTTGCCTGGGGATGGAGCCCGCAGGGCTTCGGTGTTTTTACCTCTGCCCTGATACTGGCGATTATGGTGGTACCTTACGCCACCTCTCTGAGTAACACCACCATAGCGATGGTGCCTAATGATCTGAAAGAAGCAGCTTATGCCCTGGGCGCCACCCGTCTGGAAGTCATCCGCACCGTGGTGCTGCCCAATGCCCGTTCAGGCATGACGGCCAGTTACATCCTCGCCTTCGGTCGAGCCATCGGCGAGACGCTGGCAGTGACCATGCTGATAGGTAATGAGAATGTGATACCACACGGACTCTTCTCCACCGGTAATACCATGGCGAGCGTCATAGCCAATCAATTCGGCGAGGCAAGCGGACTCCAGTTGAGTTCCCTGATAGAACTGGGCCTGTTGCTGCTGGTCATCACCACCATCATCAATGCGATAGGCAAATATATCATTAAAAAGATAGGATAATGGATAATATCATCTATAGAAAAGCCAAGAACAATCTCTTCAAGGCGGGAGTGATGCTTCTTTCCTTCCTGACCATCTCCATGGTGTTCCTGATTATCGGCACCCTGCTGGTGAAAGGTTACAGGCAGATCAACTGGGCATTCTTCACCCAGGTGGCACCCGATACGTTTACCGCCATGATGGCGACAGCCAGCGGCGAGATTATCCCCGGCGGCATCGCCAACGGCATCCTCGGTTCCATCTATCTGGTACTCATCGCCTCGGTGCTCGCCATCCCCATCGGCATTGTCATCGGTGTGTACCTCTCGGAAAACAGTAAGAAGCGGTATGCCGGCGTGATACGCGACCTCGCTGATATCCTGCAGGGCGTACCCTCCATCGTAATTGGTCTGATAGCATATATATGGGTAGTGGTACCCCTTACCAAGGGCTACTCCGTACTGGCAGGCGGTGTGGCACTCGCCATCATGATGCTGCCGCTGATAGTACGCTCCACGGAGGAATCACTCAAGATGGTGCCCGACACACTCAAGGAGGCAGCCATCGCCCTGGGCACACCTTACTATAAAGTCATCTGGCGCGTACTCATTCCTACCGCATTCTCGGGACTGATGAGCGGTATCCTGCTGGCAGTGTCCAGAGTACTGGGCGAGACAGCGCCACTGATGCTCACCACCCTGGGCAATCCTGACATCAACTGGAACATCATGAAGCCAGGCAGTGCCGTTCCCCTGCTTATCTGGCAGTTTTACAACGACCCCAATATGGTGAATCTGATATGGAGTTCCACAATATTCCTCATGGGATTTGTGCTTCTGCTCAATCTGATTGCCCGATGGATTGGGGCAAAAAGGAAATAATATCAAGTAATGACGAATATGAAAGAAAAGACTACAGCACCGGTCATGGATATAGAGGACATCTCCATCAGTTACGGTGACGACAAATATGCGGTAAAAAATGTATCGGCAAAGATAGACGAGCATTCCATCACCGCCATCATGGGACCTTCAGGATGTGGCAAGACCACGCTGCTCCGTGCCATCAATCGTATGCACGAACTGTACCCCGGCATCTCGACTGAGGGAAAAATATGGCTGGACGGCGAAAATGTATATGAGATGTCCACAATCAACCTGCGCCGTAAGGTGGGTATGGTATTCCAGCGTCCCAACCCGTTTCCCACGCTCAGCATCTATGATAATGTGATAGCCGGTTACCGACTCAACGGCATCCGCATGAAGAAGCAGGAGCGCGATGAAATCGTGGAAAAATCGCTGCGCGACGTGGCTCTGTGGGATGAGGTGAAGGATACCCTCCACAGCAAGGGCAACTTTCTCTCCGGTGGTCAGCAGCAGCGACTCTGCATCGCCCGCACCATCGCCTTCCGTCCCAAGGTGATACTGCTCGATGAACCCACCTCTGCACTCGACCCTATCTCCACATCGAAGATAGAAGATCTGCTCGTGGAACTCAAAAAGGACTATACCATCATCATGGTCACGCACAACATGTCGCAGGCGGCACGTATCTCCGACAAGTCCATGTTTATGTACCTCGGCGAACTGGTGGAATATGACAATACGCAGAAGATGTTCACCACCCCTAAAGACCCACGCACGGAAGCCTACCTCACAGGTAAATTCGGATAAAACACAATCACATTATGGCAATTACAAAAGACAATGCATTACATTCCATTTTAGACCATTTCAATGAGATGGTAGGACTGGTAATGCGCCAGTTGAACATCATGAACCATCTGCTTGCAGACGGCATCATCGACATACCGACTGAAGTACAACAGGAAATAGAAGACAACGAGAACCGCATAGACGGTTTCGAGACGAGTCTGGGCAATGAGATTATTGACATCATCGCCCTGCAGAACCCCGTGGCATCTGATATCCGCCGAATCATCTCTGCCTATCAGATGATATCCAATCTGGAGCGCATCGCCGACCAGGTGAAGAATATCGACAAGCTCCTCATCCGTATAGAGGACAAGACGATATTCCAGCAGATGTCGCCCGCCATCGCCAGCATGATGAGTGCCAGCAT
>DAIRCP010000046.1:0-19153 GCA_036796635.1 Prevotella sp.
GTCAATTACCTGAATGTACAGAAGACCGGTCGTATGAAGATTCCTTTCGGTATCGCTCAGATTGGTAAAGCTTTCCGTAACGAGATTGTAGCCCGTCAGTTTATCTTCCGTATGCGTGAATTCGAACAGATGGAGATGCAGTTCTTCGTGAAGCCAGGTACAGAGATGGAATGGTTTGCTAAATGGAAAGAGACTCGTATGAAGTGGCACCAGACATTGGGCTTCGGCGCAGAGAACTATCGCTTCCATGATCATGAGAAGCTGGCTCACTATGCCAATGCAGCTACGGATATCGAATTCAAGATGCCTTTCGGATTCAAGGAGGTGGAGGGTATCCACAGCCGTACAGACTTCGACCTGTCACAGCATGAGAAGTTTAGCGGTCACCAGATCAAATACTTCGACCCTGATACAAACACCAGCTACACTCCATACGATATCGAGACCTCTATCGGCGTAGACCGTATGTTCCTGAGTGTGATGTGCCACAGTTACGACGAGGAGACACTGGAGAATGGTGAGACTCGTGTAGTGCTCAAGTTACCAGCAGCACTTGCTCCTGTGAAGTGCGCAGTGATGCCACTTATCAAGAAGGACGGTCTGCCAGAGAAGGCACGCGAGATTGTAAATGAACTGAAATTTCACTTCAATACTCATTATGAGGAGAAGGACAGCATCGGTAAGCGTTATCGCCGTCAGGATGCCATCGGTACTCCTTACTGCGTAACTGTAGACCACGATACACTGAGTGACAATAAGGTGACACTCCGCTTCCGTGACACCATGGAACAGGAGCGTGTGGATATCGCACAATTGCGTAGTATCATTGAGGATAAAGTGAGCATAACCAGCTTACTGAAAAAATTGCAATAAATGAATAAGAACAACTGGATATTACTAGTTCTGTGCGCACTGATGGGACTGAGCCTGCAGTCGTGTAAAGAGGACGATGGCACCGTGGAGGAATTTCCCAACTGGCAAACCAAGAATGAAGCCTTCGTACAGACTCTTGCTACCGATTCCATGACGCAGAGCAACTGGGTAAAAATCGAGAAATACTCACTTTCTGCATCTGCTACAGGTGCAGTAAGTGATTATATCTATGTACATAAAATGGCAGACAGTACGGTGAACCACAGCAGTGCTACCCCACTCTATACTGACAGTGTAAGTATACACTACAGAGGTACATTGCTTCCATCCACATCTTATCCTAAAGGATACGTATTCGATACCACATATTCATTGCCTTTCGATGCAACAATCAGCCGACCTACGACATTAGTCGTATCCTCCCTGATAACCGGCTTTTCCACAGCCGTACAAAAGATGCATCAAGGCGATCACTGGATTATCTACATCCCTTATCAGTTGGGCTACGGTACGACAACTAGCAGTACGATACCTGCTTACAGCACTTTGATATTCGATGTAAGACTAGTAAAATCATGGAGAGTGAAATTGGCTAGCTAATAGCCAATTTCCACTATTCCACTACTCTCTGATTATGGAATCCTGTGATTCCGTTCATACTTATAACCTATAAACTAATCCTTTTTTAATATCTCTACGCCTATGCAAAAATACGCTGATTATATCGAGAAAATTGAGATTGACTCTCTTTGGAGCGGCCACAAGCACATTATCTGGCAGTTGGACCCGAAAGTCAATATTCTTAGTGGCATCAATGGCGTTGGAAAAAGCACCATTCTCAATAAAGTAGTCCACGGACTGCTACCTGGTGGCGAGTTTCCCAGTCATCTGCTCAAGGGGGTACACATCGATGTGCAACCCGCCGATGCCAAATGGATACGCTATGATCTGATTCGTACACTGGACAGTCCCGTTCTCGATTTGGAGACAATGAGTCATGTTGACCCGTTTATCAAGTCGGCACTCGATTTCCAACTGTATCACTTACAACGCAAATATCTGGATTATCAGGTAAATATAGGCAACCGCATCATCAACTGTCTGCAACAGGGTGCTGCTGATGCTGCCCAGAAGGCTCAATGTATATCCGAACCCAAGAAACGATTTCAGGATATGGTGGACGAATTGTTTACCGAAACGGGCAAAACTATCATCAGAACAGAAAACGAGATACGCTTCTCTCAGATAGGTGAGGTACTGTTACCTTACCAACTATCCAGCGGCGAAAAGCAAATTCTGGCCATTCTGCTTACGGTACTTGTTGAAGACAACATGCCTTATGTGCTCTTCCTGGATGAACCGGAAGTGAGTCTGCATATAGAATGGCAGAAGAAACTCATCGACATGATCGTGGAACTCAATCCTAACGTTCAAATAGTCCTTACCACCCACAGTCCTGCTGTCGTCATGAACGGATGGATGGACAAGGTGACAGAAGTATCGGATATCACAGTATAGGCCTATGTCACAACGACTGAAAGACAATATTACTTCAGCTTACTTTGAGGCGGCCAACCAATTGGCCTCCAAGAAGGCCCGGCGTAAGATTATTGCTTACGTGGAGAGCTATGATGATATCTTGTTCTGGCGCACGGTGCTCAGCAAATTTGAGAACAGCGAGCGATACTTCGAGGTGATGCTTCCGTCTCATGAAACATTGCAGCGCGGCAAGAAGTCTGTACTTATGAATTTTCTGGGCGACCATGTGGGCAAGGACCTGATAGCTTGCGTGGATGCAGACTATGACTATCTGATGCAAGGCGCATCACCTACATCGGAGAGGGTCATCAACAGTCCATACGTGTTTCATACTTATGTGTATGCCATTGAGAATTTCCAGTGTTATGCTGAAAGTCTGCATAACGTATGCGTGATGGTTACGCTCAATGACCATTCCATCTTCGACTTCGAATCGTTTCTGCATGAGTACAGCGAGATATGTTACCCATTGTTCGTATGGAACATCTGGGCATACCGTACCAATAATTACTCACGATTCTCTCTTACTGATTTTGCCAAGATTATTGATACAGGCCGTTTCAGCATCCATCGCCCAGAAGAAAGTCTGGAGCACTTGAGAAACAAGGTAAAACATGCCATCAAGTCGCTTCATCGGATATTCCCTGATACGGGAGATTCTCTGGAAAGAGTAAGTGATGACATCCAGCGACTGGGCGTCAGACCTGATGAGACATATCTGTATATTCAGGGACATCATATCTTTGATACAGTGGTAGCTCCAATGGTTGGCAAAGTGTGCGACCAATTGCGTATGGAACGTGAAAACGAGATATACCGCACTTCAGTACACCGTACACAACTTCATAATGAACTGTCATGTTATGAGAATTCGCTCCAGGATGTTCGCCAGATGCTCAAAAAGAATACCGGCTATGCCCTGATGCCACAGTTCTTAAAGATTCAGAAAAACGTAGAAGCGTATTTGCAACAATAGCAAATACGCTTCTATGCGTATACTCTTCCAAAAAACGTCCTCTTATTTTTAATTTTCTTTCCAAAATGCACGGGTGAATATCACAAGCACTGTCATCACTTCCAGACGCCCCATCAGCATCAATAACGAACATATCCACTTAATGCCATCAGGCAATATGGACCATGACATAGTAGGACCAATCTGGCGGCCCAACGCCGGTCCCACATTACTCATACTACTCAGTGATATCGTGATGGCATCTATCTTATCGATACCCGTCATAATCATAATCGTGGCAGCTATCAGCAATACCAACACATAGAGAGCGAAGAATGCCAACAATGCGGATATCTTAGACTGAGGAATCGGTTGACCGTCTATCTTCACAGGCAGTACTGCATTGGGATGGAATATCTGTCGGAATTCATTGCGAACCACCTTGAGTACCATCACGCCACGCACACACTTAAAACCTCCGGTAGTCGACCCGGAACAGGCTCCGATAAACATACAGAAACTAAGTATCAGCCAAGTGATATGCGGCCATTTACCGGCATCATCACTGTAAAGACCAGTCGTAGTGAGGAAACTCACTACCTGAAAGAGAGCTGAACGGATGGCATGCTCCACATCATATCCCATCTGACTCACCAACGTATAAGCTATCCAGGCAGAGCAACAGAGTACCACCATCACATACAGACGGAATTCGGAATTAACAAACATACTCTTGAACTTTCCCTTGACCACACATGTATATAGCAAAACGAAGTTTACTCCAGACAAAAACTGAAACAAAGACGCAGCATACTCCAGCGACGGAGAATGGAAATAAGAGATACTGGTATTATGAGTACCAAAGCCTCCCGTAGCCGTGGTGGACATGGAATAACAGAAACTGTCAAACCACCCCATTCCCGTAAAATAATAAGAGAGCACACAAGCCAATGTAAGACCAATATAGACAATCCAAATCCATTTGGCACTTGTAGTAAGTCGGGGATGCATCTTGGATTTGATAGGTCCGGTAGCTTCCGCAGCGAATATCTTCACACTTCCACCCACCATAGACGGCAGGACGGCAATGGTGAAGAACACAATACCCAGTCCACCTATCCAATGGGTAAGCGAACGCCAGAACAAGATACCATGAGGTAGGCATTCCACATTATCTATTACGGTAGCACCAGTCGTGGTAAAACCGGACATCGTTTCGAGATAAGCACCTGCCACATTATTAATATAGCCACCTATCAGGAAAGGCATCATACCGAAGAAACTGAAAATAATCCAAACCAGCGTGACAGTAAGACTGGCATCACGACGACTGAGATTATTACTGGCATTGCGTCCAAAATACATAAAAATCAATCCACAACCCACAGCCAAGATAATTGACATCAAAAAAGCCATTACATCGTCTTCCCGATAGCACAAGGCCATTATCAGGCACCAAGACATAAACATGCTCTCCAGGAAGAGCAACTGTCCGATAATCTTTGAAACTATTTTAAAATTTACCATGGCAATGTACTCGCCCTAAAATATTTCTCAACCTTCTTCAGGTCTTGTTCGTGACTGAACACCATCACAATGTCGCCTGCCTGAATCTGAGAATTACCATTCACAAGCATACCTTCCTCATTACGAACCAGTCCACCGATAGTCACGCCAAAAGGCAGTCCTAAGTTCTTCACCTGCTTCTGGGTGACTTTGGAACCCTCGGCAGCCGTAAACTCCACCACTTCAGAATCCACCATCATCAGTGAGCGCATATTGTTCACCTCATCGCCCAACATCATCTGATAGATATGACTGGCTGCGATATTCTTTTTATTGATAATCGTGCCGATATCTAGCCCTTCTGCCATACTCACATAGTCCATGTTTTCTACCATGGCCACGGTTTTGCGCACTCCCAGTCGCTTCACCATCAGGCAGGTTAGAATATTGGTTTCCGCATTACCAGTAAGCGCCACAAATGCCTGTGTATTGCGGATGCCTTCTTCTCCCAAAAGTTCCAAATCACGACCATCACCATGTATCACCATAATGGAAGAATCATTAAGCAATACATTCAACTTTTCACAGCGCGCCTCGTCCTGTTCTATAATCTTGATGTTCATATAGTCAGGTGCAGTAAGAGCAGCTCTCACCGTTGTTTTTCCACCACCCATGATGATTACGTTTCTCACATCCTCATAGTGCTCTTTGCCCACTATCTTGCGGATGTAAGGTATATATTCCTTTGTGGTCATGAAGTAAGCTAAATCCAGGTGATGGAGTTCGTCCAGTCCACCGGGAATGATGGTCTCACCACCACGTTTGATGGCAACGATATGATAAGGATCATCTGGTCCGCAGAGGTCTTTCAGCGGCTGATTGAGGATTTCACAGGTGTTACGCAGTTTGATGCCCAGGAGTATCAATGCCCCGCCATGCACATCCAGTCGCTGTCGCACCCAACTCATTTTCAGTCCGTTGTTGATATCAGCAGCAGCCAACACTTCCGGATAAATCAGAGAGTCCACTCCTAGTTGCTTGCGGAAGAAGTCCTGCAGGTTGGGAGTCAGATATTCATAATTGTCTATACGTGCCACAGTCTTATGAGCGCCCATGGAATGAGCCAAGGTACAGGCATACATATTCTTACTCTCATCTGGCGTAACACCCACAAACAAATCTGCGTCCTTGACACCTGCCTCACCAAGTGTTTTGATGCTGGTCGGTGAGCCCACCATAGTAAGTATATCATAGTCCGAATCCAGTCCTGCCAGTTTATTGGCACTTTCATCCAGCAACACGATATCCTCGTGGTCCCTCGACAACAGTTTTGCCAGATGGGTGCCTACGGCTCCAGCACCGGCAACGATGATTTTCATAAGCTATATTTCTTATTCTATTAGTGAGTCAACTCACTGATAATTCTTTCTTTGTCCAGTCCTACGATGTGCAGTAACTGCGGTACAGTACCATGTTCCACAAATTCATCAGGCAGTCCTAATCTGGTTATCTGCGGTGTAAAATGATGGTCACTCATCCATTCCAGCACAGCGCTGCCCAGTCCACCTGTTCTCACGCCGTCCTCTATGGTGATAATCCGCTTAAACTTTCGTCCCACTTCTTCCAAAAGCCCTTCATCCAGAGGTTTGAGGAAGCGCATGTCATAATGAGCAGCATTCACACCACTTTCCTGAATCGCCTCAGCAGCCACATTTCCAATAGAACCGATGGAAAGTACAGCCACATCCTCACCCTCGCGCAGTCGTCTGCCTGTACCTACATTAATCTCCTCCAGTGGACAGCACCAGTCCACCTGTACGCCCCTGCCTCGAGGGTACCTGATGACAAAGGCTCCCTTATCAGGCAACTGAGCCGTATACATCAGTCGGCGCAGTTCATGTTCATCCATAGGTGCAGCTATCGTCAGATTTGGAATCGGCCGCAGGGCAGCCAAGTCAAAGGCACCATGATGCGTAGCGCCATCCTCTCCCACCAGTCCAGCCCTGTCCAGACAGAGAACCACAGGCAGATTGAGTATAGCTACATCATGGATGATATTATCGAAAGCACGCTGTGCAAAAGCACTATAGATATTGCAGAAAGGTTGCAATCCATCCTTAGCCATACCGCCACTGAAAGTCACGGCATGTCCCTCGGCGATGCCCACATCGAACACGCGGTCGGGCATATCCTTCATCATGATGTTCATGGAGCATCCAGTAGGCATAGCAGGTGTAACACCCATGATTTTGGGGTTCTGTTTCGCCAGTTCCAGCAGTGTTTTACCGAACACGTCCTGATATTTAGGCGGTTGGTCACTGGTATCCTGAATAAGACGTTCGCCTGTATCCACATCAAACTTACCCGGAGCATGCCAGATAGTCGCATGCTTCTCGGCAGGTTCATATCCTTTACCCTTCACGGTATGCAGATGGAGCAGTTTTGGACCCTTCATCTCCTTCAACTGGCGCAGGATACGCACCAAGTCCTCTATGTCATGACCGTCATATGGGCCAAAATAGCGGATATTCATACCTTCAAAGATGTTCTGCTGATGGCTGATGGCCGACTTCAGTGCATTGGTAAAACGGATAATACCCTTTCTGCGGTCTTCTTCCAGCATTCCTCTGGAATGTAGCCAGCGAGAGACCTTGAATCTGAACCGGTTGTAATGCTCATTGGTATCCAACTGCAGCAGATACTTCTCCATACCACCCACGGCATGGTCTATCGACATATCATTATCATTGAGGATAATGAGCATGTCATTGGGCGAAGACGACACATTATTCAGTCCCTCAAACGCAAGACCTCCGCTCATAGCGCCATCACCAATGACTGCCACAACTTTACGAGGATGATCCGGATGCTCCTTCTGAGCAGCCACAGCCATACCCAGCGCAGCAGAAATGGAATTGCTGGCATGTCCGCATACGAATGTGTCGTAATTACTCTCTAAAGGAGATGGGAATGGCATGATACCATGTAACTTACGGTTAGTACAAAACTGTTCTCTTCGTCCCGTAAGTATTTTATGGCCATAAGCCTGATGCCCCACATCCCACACGATACGGTCATCAGGAGTATTGAATACGTAGTGCAGTGCTACCGTTATCTCCACCACGCCCAGCGATGATGCTAGGTGTCCTGGGTTAACAGACAACTCATCTACGATATCTTCCCGCAGTTCCTTGCAAACTTGCGGCAACTGTTTCACGTCCAGTTGCCGCAGGTCCTTAGGATATTGTATTTGGCTCAGAAGCCTCAATTTATCGTTTATCACAACAGCTTTATTTTATACTAAGTTTGCAAAAGTACTAAATAAAACTGAAATATACAAATTATTTGTTTAAATCCACGAGTTTAACACCTTCTAATTGTATTTGGGCTGTTTTGGCATCAATATTCTGAGCTGTTTGGTGGTATGCGATGGTACTATTGCTGATTTTGATGTTGTGTACACACTGCTGTCCTTCCACACCGGAAGCCTTGATGGCAGTCTCCGCACCCCTACATACCACATTGCTGATATGAATATCCTGAAAATCGGGTATTTTCTCCATCTTTGCAGAGGCCTTATCAGCCTCTCTTCCTGCCGCCTTATTGGCATAGTCACATTCAAAGACGATGGCCTCACCCCTGATATCGCTCATCACAATATCACTGATGTAGATATTTTCGCACATTCCACCTCTTCCCACGCTACTTTTGAATCTTAGTCCTGTGTCTGTACCGGAATAGCGGTTGTTGCGCACTACGATGTTACGCATTCCGCCTACACTCTCACTACCTATCACAAAACCGCCATGTGCATGGAAAACAGTATTATTCTGTATCAAGATATCCTGACATCCCCAAGGGGCATCACCCTTCTTGCTGCCACTCTTCATACAGATACCATCATCACCTGCATCCACCGTACTGTTTACTATCAGCGAAGTGGCACAGTCACTCAGGTCGATGGCATCACCATTCTGGGCATTCCATGGGCAACGGACTGTGATTCCGTCAATAATCACATTGGTACAATAACAAGGATGCACATGAAATCGGGGAGAATTCTGCACTGTCACACCTTGAATCAATACATTTTCACACTGTGTGAAACGAATCAAGTCATTACGTAACCCTTCCTGTTTTTGGGCGCTGGAGGCTATGTTGGCTGCTGTATCCTTTTCATTCCAGGGATAGAAGAGATCACCTTTCGGAGTAACCTGTCCACCTATTGTTTGTTTAAATCTATTCCATTCTGTATCACTCACCTTTCCGCGTTTTACCGGTCGCCAGTAGTCACCATTACCATCGATTATACCTTCGCCGGTAATGGAGATATTCTTACGGTTGGATGCGCGAATGGCTGGATCTACTCTTTCTGACTTTCCCTCTTCGTCCAGGAATAATCGTTTATCCGGCGAAAACAACAGAATGGCATTCTTATCCAGATGCAGGTCTATATTATCTTTCAGTGAGATAGGACCTGTAAGCCATACACCCTGTGGAATAATCAGATGGCCACCTCCCAGTTTGTTAAGTTTACTGATACCTTTGGTGATAGCATCCGTATTGAGCGTGATACCATCGCCCACACCTCCGACTTCTGTTATCACCACCTTGTTATCTGGAATAACAGGAGCCGACACCTGTTTAACCGGTGTTGGCAACTGATTGTAATACTGTGCATAATTGTCAGCCCAGCCACAAGCCGCCGTCATAAGCATGGCAGCCAGCACAAAAATTTTCTTTCTCATCTTGTGATTAGTCATTTTTTATAGTTTCATTATTAATAATAGTCTGTATCCTTCAAAGATACGCTTCTGCAAAAGTAAGCAAAAAGATACAACTAGCAGTCATTAGATACATTTTTTTGCTTTTGGAACAGATTTTTCACATAGATTTGTGACTTTTCGCAACTATATCAGTGCTTTTTTAAGTACCTTTGCAGCCAAATGCAAGAAGTAGTAGAAGAGAAACAGGATTTATTAGCACGCATCCGCAACGGACAGGAGATGACCCGCAATGAGAAATTACGTCTTATTGCGAATTTCAGTATGCCCAGTATTCTGGCCCAGTTGTCTTCCATCATGATGTTTTTTATTGATGCTGCCATGGTTGGCTCTCTGGGTGCCCGCGAATCAGCAGCTGTAGGTCTGGTGGAATCTTCCATCTGGTTGTTCGGCGGACTAATGAGTGCCTGTTCATTAGGTTTCTCCGTGCAGGTGGCTCATGCCATAGGTGCAAAAAACTTTGAGGGAGCGCGCCATATCCTGCGCCAAGCACTGGTCTGCGGCATCATTTTCAGCAGTTTCTTTATGCTCATCGCCATTGCCGTGCACGGTCAATTGCCTTATTGGCTGGGTGGTGGTGACAATATTGCCCCCCTCTCTTCCCAGTATTTCCTGGTGTTTTCACTCGCCATACCTTTTCTGCAACTGGAAGGCCTGAGCAGCAGTATGCTCAAGTGCAGCGGCAACATGCGCATACCCAGTATACTGAATATAGGCATGTGTGTGCTGGATGTCATCTTCAATTACATCTTTATCTTTATGTGTGGAATGGGCGTTTTGGGTGCTGCCCTCGGTACTTTTGTGGCAGCTTTCATCACCTGTCTGCTCATGCTGTATTTTCTGGTTTTCCGCAGTGATATGCTGGCACTCCGTCATCGTCCCGGTGCTTTTCGACCTACGATGGACACGATTCGCAAAGCTGCCAATATCGGTGCACCTATGGCTTTCCAACATATACTGATGGGTGGAGCACAGATTGTGAGCACGATGATTGTGGCACCACTGGGCGATATCGCCATCGCTGCCAATTCATTGGCCATCACCGTAGAAAGTATCTGTTATATGCCGGGGTACGGTATCGCCGATGCCGCCACCACCTTGGTAGGACAGTGTATCGGTGCCGGTCAGCACGCCATGACACGGTCCTTCGCCCATCTTACGGTAGGCATGGGCATGCTCACCATGCTGGTGATGGGTGCACTCATGTTTATATTTGCCCCTGAACTGATGTCTGTACTCACCCCTGTCACTGCCATCCGCGATGTGGGTGCATATTCACTGAGGATAGAAGCCTTTGCCGAACCGATGTTCGCTGCGGCCATTGTCTGCAACGGTGTATTCATCGGAGCAGGCGATACCATGCGTCCTGCCATAATCAGTATGGGATGCATGTGGGGTATCCGACTCACTTTGGCAGCTTACCTGTCCACACGGTATGGACTGCCCGGTGTATGGACAGCCATGGCGATAGAATTATCGTTCAGAGGGTTGCTCTTCCTTATTCGTCTGATGAGGGGACACTGGCAGAAACCGTTGATGCAGCCAGTTGCCCAGCCACTAGATTAGTGAGTTCCACAAACTGCTGGATACTCAACTGCTCTGGACGTTTCGTCATCAGAGGATGCGTGAAGAACACATCTGCCGTAGGTAATTGGGAAAATATCTGTCTCAGACTCACTCGCAGCATTTTTCTGCGCTGGTTGAACACCGTCTTCACCACGCGCTTGAACAATTGTTCATCACAACCCAATGAGGTCACGTCGTTACGCGTCATTCTGATAACCGCACTCTTCACCTTTGGAGGCGGATTAAAGACGGTTTCATCCACAGTAAACAGATATTCAACGCTGTACCATGCCTGAATGAGCACACTCAGTATGCCATAAGCCTTGTTACACGGAGCAGAAGCCATACGCTGCGCTACTTCCCGCTGTATCATTCCCGTACAACAGGGTATCAAGTCTTTATTGTCCAGCATCTTAAAGAATATCTGTGAGGATATATCGTAAGGATAATTACCCGTAAGCACAAAAGGTTTGCCATCAAAGATGGTGGTCAAGTCCATCCTCAGGAAGTCCTCGCCCAGGATGTTCTCCCGCAACCGCGGGAAAGTTTCATTGAGATAAGCCACACTCTCACGGTCTATCTCCACCACTTTCAGCGGACGTGGCTTCTCCACCAGATACTGCGTCATCACCCCCATACCAGGACCCACTTCCAATACGGGCAGTTCCGGACAGGCATCCACAGTATCAGCTATTCGTTTGGCTATGGTGAGGTCAGTCAGAAAGTGCTGACCGAGGTTCTTCTTGGGTCTTACTTGTTTCATATCTTATTCCTTTTGAACGAGAAAATATTCATCCTTTGGGATAATCCATTCAGATATCCACGGCAAAGGTACTAATAATAAATCAGAAAACGGGTGAGATAGCGATAAAAAAAAAGAGTGAGTCACTGCTGCCAGTCGCTCACTCCCTCACTATTACCTAGTAATTCTCTAAAATTTTTCTTAAACTCTAATTTACTTCAAATTCATTTTATTGTTCACGTTCACTGCGTTTGCAATACTGATAGCTATAATAGCCACAATCATTAATGTCATTGTCATTTTGTTATCCTTTCTTTACTTTTTACCTAATTAAAACTAACGCCTTTCATTGACGTTTCTCTATGTCTTTTCTCTTATTGACGATGCAAAGGTACGGTGTTTTTTCGACACTCGCAAGAATTGTGTGCGCAAACAGCACAAAATATAGTAAATCTTTGACCTGTATCAATAAAACACCATATCTGAATCATTTCTGTGAATACCAGTCGCGCATCACATAAAATGCCTGCTTTTTGACGCCCTTACTGGATACAAGTCCCTTACGATTGAACATATCCTGGATACCAGGAAGCGGTCTGCGTGGTGAGCGGAAGTCCACCAATGCCCAGGGACAGGTACCAGCCAGTCCGTCTATCTTCTGTAGCATGGCCAGATTCTGTCGATAGAGTTCCGCCTGGAATTCTTCCGTCCATCGCTGTTCCTTCGGTCCGTGGTATCCCTGCAGGGCACCGCCACCAAATTCACTAATGATTACCGGTTTATTATAAGGTATCACCCACTTCATCTTGGGTGCATCGTTCACATCCCGATACCAACCTATATACTGATTGAAGCTCACTACATCCACATACTTATTCATATTGTCATTCAGCGTGTTCACATAGTTGGCGGCAGAAGTCACCTCCATCGCCATGCTGATGAGTCGAGTACTGTCCTGACTCTTGGCATCCAGAGCAAGCGAAGAGAGGAACTTGTCACGAGCCTCACTGTGCGGAGTCTCATTGGCAATACTCCAGATGATGACGTTGGCACGGTTATGATCACGTGCTATCATGTCATGGCACTGGCGGTGTGCATTCTCTATGGTGGTGGGATTCTCCCAGTCTATCGTCCAGTACACAGGAATCTCAGACCACACCATGATACCCATCTTCTCTGCCTCACGGATAGCATATTCATTATGCGGATAATGTGCCAGACGTACGAAGTTGCATCCCATCTGTTTAGCCCAGGTGAGCAACGTATCGGCATCTGCAGCACAGTTGGCCCTGCCCTGCACGTATGGTTTCTCCTCATGGATACAGGCACCGCGAAGGAATATAGGTTTGCCATTCAGCAGCAATTGTTTTCCACGGGTCTCAATGGTACGGAAACCTATCTTATCGGATATATTTTCCTCTCCATTGCTGATATTCACCTGATATAGCACAGGGTTCTCCGGCGTCCAGAGTATAGGACTAGTCTTGAGCGTCAGTGAAGCACGTCCCTCAGCATCCGTTGTCACCGTCTTGTTGATTTTCAGTTCAGGTATGTTCAGCGCAATCTGCTTTCCTGCCACTGGCGCATTCATTTTAACCTGAAAGGTGAGATGGCGCATATCACCCTTCGCCAACTGTAAGGTATAGTCCTCCACATAGCTATCGGGCACATCCACCAGCAGCACATCTCTTGTGATACCGCCATAGTTCCACCAGTCAAAAATATTGGTAGGCACATTTTCCTTATGCCGCTTGTTGTCCACCTTCACAATCACTGCATTCTCGCCGTCATGCAGTGCATCCGTTACATCGTAGCAGAAGGGAGTGAAACCGCCCACATGCTTACCCATACACTTACCGTTCACATATACGATTGCCTCATAATTCACGGCACCGAAATACAGGATAGCACGATGTCCGGCATGTGCCTGATAGTCAAACATCCTGCGGAACCACACCGTCCCCTCATAATAGAAGAGTCGTTCATTCTGCGTATTCCAGTCGCCCGGAACATTCATTGTCTCCGACTTGTCGAAGTCATATTCTATCAA
The DNA here is from genome assembly GCA_036796635.1 of Prevotella sp. GTDB lineage: Bacteria > Bacteroidota > Bacteroidia > Bacteroidales > Bacteroidaceae > Prevotella. The sequence continues at coordinate 14,016 of DAIRCP010000046.1, forward strand.
GTCCCCGGGACGTTTAGCTTTCCAGTTATCGAAGAATCCATGCTGTGCCGGTTTGTTCCGATAGTCATAATAACCGCATTCCTGCACATCCGTAATATAGTTCCACTTACCGTTCAGCATCAGGTGTTTGCGTGCATAGATATTCTGTAAAGCAGGCACTTCACCCGCCATTGCCACAATGGCACAAAACAGTGAGAGTGCCACCAGATAGAGTTTTCGATTCATATTGTAGTTTTTGTTTAGAGTGTAAAGGTACACATTCTCAGTCACTCCGCAAAATTTTCCAGCTGTATTTTTTGCATTTTCATCCATTTATGATTACTCATCTTCACTCGCTTTCCGCCCGAAATATTCTGAAGGGGTCATATTTGTAACCAATCGGAAATTTCTCAAGGCAGTGGTACGTGAGCGATAACCGCAGATATAGAATGCTTCCTTGATACTCATTTCCGGATGTTTATTGAGCAGATAGATAAAGTCATGTATGCGATACTGATTAATATAGGTAGTCATGCTCTCTACCCCATTCTCATGGGCCACCTTGATCAGCGTGGTGCGATTGGTGCCTAGTTCCTCTGTAAGCATACCCATCGAAAGATTTGGATTGCGCCATGCCTGATTATCAATCATATACAGTTCCAAACGGATATACATATTATTGCTTGACCCCGGATTTGACCTTTCTTTATTGGCTATCGTTTGTTCTATGGCCATTATCTCATCCACATTAGGAGCCATGATATCTTCACTCGTCACCTTCTTGTCCACAATGCGATAGATAAGTTCCATATAGAGCCGGAGTGCCGTGATGGCCATGGTAAAGTGGAAATAGATGATGGATATGATTTTTGTATGATACGCCAATATCAATATATAGGAAAGGACATCTATGATTCCGCTCACCACATACACTCTTATCCATACCCGGTCTGTATTGCTATATTTACGGGTGTACGGAATATAAAACACAAGGAATACGGGCAGACAAAGTATCAGACATAAAACCAGTCGGAACGCAGCATCAAGCTCACTGAGATGTGGTATCATAGTCACGATACTGGAATAGTCCCGATATTCCACTCCAAGCAACAGTGTAACCTGATAAAATGCCAATATTACCGACACCGGGGAATACAACAATAACAGCCTCTTGATATTTATCCATCCCGGTGACACCACTTCGATGGGATAAATGGTATACGACAATATCATAAACAGGGCCAACGACAGCATCGGTACACTCATGACAGGTGCCTGATATACTCCGTTCATCGCATTGATGAGACGCGGTATATAATTGATTACGGATATGAATACAATTGCACCCAGTATCAGTCGCGAACGGTCGCCGCTCTTATGGAAGGCGAACAGCGCGGCTGATGACAGGAACATGACAATCAGTGCGGTATAAATGGTCGCTATCAGAAAGTGGTCTATCATTCTCTTTTCTTCTATTAATTAACTAAGACGATGCAAAGATACAAAACGAATCACATAGTCTATTGTGTTTCATCAACAAAAATATGTGTTACATAATCAAAATTGCAAAAACGGCACACATTATTGTAATATTGAAACATCCAGAAATCCATAATAGCGATTATTATTTATACATTTGCAGACAATATTTATTATGAACCAAATTATTAATAACAGATTATGAAAAAACATTCATTTATGAAAAATGTGCTCATTGCCGTGATGGGCTTCAGTGCTATGATGTTGTTGGGTATCACATCGGCATGTACAAGTAATGATAACGCCAATAGCAATAATGAGGCTACGCCCCTTTGGGAGGCAACAAATGTGAAAAACAAAATTGTAACCATCAGTGACTTGCACTTGGGCATAGAAGACAAGTACTCGGAAATGGTGGACAACCGACTTTTGCTCATCGATTTTCTGAAACGCCTGCAAAACACAAAAGATGTACGCGAACTGGTGATTATCGGTGACTTCCTGGATGCCTGGTATCTGCCTGTGTATTATCCTGCCTATACGGACGAGGAGAAATTCTATCAAGGTGTAGTTGCCAACAATCAGGAGGTCATCAACGAACTGAAACAGGTGATAAACAGCGGCATCAAACTGGTGTACGTGCCTGGCAACCATGACCTCACGCTGCAACAGAAGATACTGCAGGAAGCTATACCCGGCATCGTACAGGTGAGCGATGCACAGGGACTTGGTACTTACTATACAGGCGACCGCAAGGAGATAGCCATAGAGCATGGACATCGCTACGATGTATTCTCTGCGCCTGACCGCGTGACCAACAAGGAACTGTGCGGCAATAATAATACCATACTGCCCGCCGGCTACTTCTATGCGCGCTATGCTGCAACGTGGGTGCTAGAGGGCTATCCTACCGTAAAGAAAGATTATCCGGTAATCAAGACGGTGCCTGATGAGACAGATACAGACCAATACGGCGCTTACAAATATTATGAATTGCTGGCACGCGTATCCCAGCGCTACACGCCCAATGAACCGCTGGAAGAGAAGATTTTCAAAATGCACATTGCAGGATTTGATGACGACTATACCTACCTGGACTTCTATCCACAGTTGCAGTCGGACGGCACGATCTCGGGCAGATTATATAAGAATATCCAGCGCACATGGGCAGAACGCCAACAGCAGAATCATGTAAAAGTACCCACCAATTTCATTGAAGCGGTAAAGGGCACACTTCTCTGGAGTTATTACTTTGACCAAGCCAAGTCACAGTACTTACTCAATAATAATGAGAATGTGGACATCGTAGTATTCGGCCACACGCACGTACCGCTTTATAAAGCAGTGACAGCCACGAAATGTTACATCAACGACGGCACATGGGTGGACAATAATTCTGACTATAAGGATACCCGTACATTTGCGGTGATTACCACTGGAAGTAAAGACTCTTTTGCTCTTTACAAGTACGAAGATACCGGAAAGGTTACAAATATCGGTGCTGGATATCTGGAAGGAAAATAAGATACCAATCAGCTATCTTTAAAATGAGCGAGCGTCCTACTATGTATGTGGCGCTCGCTGTTATATTAAAGATATCAGTATTGCGATATATTATTCAGTCTGTTTATCTTCAGTTGCTGCGGGGTTACTGTCAGCAGTCCCTCCAACTGCTCTAGGGTAATGGACGACTGAGGCTGAAACTGACTTCCACGCATATAGTCGAGTATACTGCGATAGAAAGCTTTGCCTTCCGGATGTACGGAAGCTTCTTCCAGATTGCTCATACACAGCAGCACTTTTCCCTTGCCAACGGCAAATTCCATCACCAGTCCGAGTTTATGATTGCGCTCTATATTGTCTATCACCTGCACGATGGGGCGATAGGTGGCCGGTAGTTCATCGATAATCAGCGGATGGGCGATTTTGAGGATAGGATACCACTGCCAGTTGGTGTGGTATTCTGTGGGGAAATCGACAAAGATAGGATGTTTCGGATCGGTCAGTATGCCCAACGTACCAGGCGATACTGCCTTCTTGTTGTTATCACAGATGGTCTTAAACATTCGATAGTTCCAGTAATCAGTGGTGACAAGTCCGGAGGGAATCATCGCCTGCTGAGCAATCTCTGACTTGACTGTTGATGCCTCTGACTTGGCTGTAGCAGCACTGTCTTTCGCCAGCGGCATCCAAAGCACTTTGGCGCCATTCTCCAATAGGCGGGCTATATCATCCGTTATCTCATGCGTGATGATGATATCGGGAGTTGTCTTGGACTTATGCAACTTGGCAGACTGTTGCGATGTTGAGCGGGGATACACCCACAACTGATAACTGTTGGCATATTCCGTATCTGATATTTGCAAAGACAATGTACATACAGTCGACCTCTGCACATGAAGTATGCCACCTATCATATCACCGATATCCAGCAAACCTTCGCCAGCAGGGATATTGATTGTTCCCTCTTTGCTCATGGCATCAGTTTCAGACTGTTTATCCACAGCCTGCAGTTTCCATTTCAGCGTTTTTCCCTGTAGCGAAGTGCCGCCATAATTGGCTATGAGCAGTTTGCCCCGGAGTGTTTCACCGTCAGCATAACAGAATCTGTCGGTCTGCCACATCGGCACCACATCATTACACCACTGCCGCCACTCCTGGGGAATCACCATGCCCTTGCTGTCCATAAAGGCATCCAGGATACCCACATAAGCACTGCCCTGTCCGGGATAGTCCTGGATATCGAGCAGTTGGAAACCTGCCATATTCCGAGTGCGCAGGTCCATTTCTATGTCTGCTTTATACAGCAGCGCACTCCATCTGCCACTGGCGCGATGGAAATCTTCTGCCTGGTCTGCCATACCTGCTTTCTCCAATCTTCCTCTGAACACCTCCATATTATAAGGATACAGTACACCCGTGTATTTGCTGATTTCCGCATAGTCGGGATAAGTCTGGAATTGTCCTGTCTCATGACTGATTACAGGTACGGTAGCCTTGTCGCATGCCTCATCGAAGTTGCGCATCGTACCGGGATAAAAGTGATTGATCATGCCACCCTCATACGCATCAGCATAAGAGAAGGAACCACGTGTGTGGGTATTGTATGCGCCCCAAGCCTCACCGCCTATCCTGCAGGTGGTAAAATAGTCCATCCCCGGCTTGATGCCCTGATACCCCAGATAATAATTACTGCCGAAAGTATAAAATATGCGTGGTGCCATCCTACGGAAATCATCCGTAAACTCCTTCATCTTCTCGATGCTGCCCCACAGTTCATTGCCCAGAGCGAGCATCACGAACGAGGGATGATGGGCATATTCACGCAGTATATTCACGCCCTCCTTATGCAAGAAAGTCATCAGCACCGTATCTTTGGCATTGAAGTCGCCCCAGAAAGGCAGTTCGGGCTGGAGATACATACCCAGAGAGTCTGCCACGGCAAAAGCGGCTTCAGGCGGACACCAGGAATGAAAACGGATATGATTGATGCCATATATCCTGAGTTGGTCCATATAGCTGGTCCATGACTGCCTATCCATGGGCACATGTCCTGTCAGAGGCCATACACAGGCATCGTGCTTTCCGCGGAGGAACACCATCCTGCCATTGGCATAGAAGTGATGTCCGTCTGTATGGAAGTCGCGGAAACAGTCACTGACAGCACGCTGTGGACTGTG
>DAIRCP010000046.1:19253-27583 GCA_036796635.1 Prevotella sp.
CCTGGATTGCAATCTTTCCGATGATGCCGTTCCAGTTGGTCTGTGTATCCTCCGTATAGGCATGGCTGCTGGCATAAATCTGCGTCGGCACCCCACTGCCGTTGTCCACGATGATGGTGAGATGATGTCTGCCTGCCTTCAGTTGAGGCAATGCATATCGCTGTGGGGTGGATATATCATTGCTGCTGCCGATATATCTGCCGTCTAAATATACTTCTGATGGTTTGGTGCGCTCCAACAGCAACTGATAGTGGCACTTCTTCTCCTTCTTGACCGTCGATGATAACTGGGGGATATCCACATCCCGTTCATACTTTGCCCTACCCTTATAGGCATAGAGTCTGGTGAGATGCGTAGTCTCCTCTGTGTTCACGGGTGCATATCCCAACTGATTAGTGTCTGTTGTACCGGGCAGATACACCGTCTTTGCGCAGACGAGCGATTCATCCAGCGGTTTTCCATCCTTATCAGACAGCAGTGTGCAACTCCATTTCCCCGATAAATCCATCACCTGTGCTGAAAGCGCACAACTCACAGCCAACAGCCACATCACCAGCAGATTCTTTTTCATACATCATATTCTGTTATCTCTTCTCCACTCTAGCCATGACGTACATGCCGGGACGGAAACGGGGATTATTCACTTTTACGCGGCAATAGACTTCGATGGAGCGGTTCACATCATCCACTTCCTGACTGATGGAGGTCACCACGGCGGTGAACGCCTTCTTGCCCATGCCATTCACACGGAATGCTACCCTGTTGCCTACTCTGATATTGCCCAGATCCTTCTCATGAGCGGTGAGGCAGAGCATCGGATAACTCTTGTCGAATATCTCACAGATAGGGTCGCCCTCATGCAGATACTTGCCGATATTGATAGCCAACTTGGAAACATAACCATTGATAGGTGCCAGCACCGGCATGTAATAACGAATGCCGTGATTGAGGATGTAATGGGATGACAGACCCAGGTTGCGCAGTTGTGCAGCGGATGCATCCATGCGTATCTTCATGGATATGTAATTAGCCTTCGACTCCTGCAGACGCTTCTGTGAGGCAGCCTCCTGAGTGGCAAGTCGCTCCTGACGCTTATACTCTGACTCCAGATAAGTGAGTTGGGCATAAGCATCGAGATAGTCTTTCTGCAACTCGATGAAGGCGGGATTCTCCAACGTGGCCACTACGGACCCCCTGCGAACATATCCGCCGGGGATAAGTGAGGTGGAATGTACCTTGCCACCCATGGTCACAGATACCGTGGCATGGTGCTGGGCGGGTATCATCATTGTACCGTTGTAAGATGTATGGTTGGGCAGTGCTGTGGCAGAGGTCACGGCATCCACTTTCTGACTATCCGGTTGGGCAGCTGGACTGTCGGGAGCCTTCAGTTGGGTTGTGTCTGCGTCCTCTGCTGCAGCTTCGGCAGCGGCGGAATCTGTGGATGACTGTTGGGGAGCTGTGGATTTTCCGCAGGCCACCAACATGAGTATGGTGAATGAAAGAATGATCTTTTTCATAATGATTTATTTTTATATGGGAATTAACTATGTTTTATTTCTCGCCTGAGTATGCCTATTCTGTATAAAGTTCCAGTTCGATGACGGATACATTATAGTCGTACACGGCATTGATGTAACTGCTGCGTATCTCGTAAGCACTGTTGATGCTCTGCACAAACTCCACGATGTCAGTCTCGCTCTCACGGAACTGCACCTGCGAATTCTTGAGCAGCGACTCTGCCTCGGGCAAAGCTGCCTTCTGGTAATAACTGATATTATCCGACTCCTGCTTCAGACGGGAATTAAGTTCAGCCACCTTATTATTCAGTTGGCGGATATTGTCCTGTGCCTCCGTATCGGCTATCATGGCATCTATGCGACTCTGCTTCATTCTGCTGGACTGCGGACCATAGAAGAGGGGGATAGACATGCCTACCATCCAGGAACTGAGACCTGTCTGGGGGGATATCTTCTGTAGCACATACCCCACGGAGAACTCGGGATATAACTTGCTCTTCTCCAGTTTGAATACTGCCTGCTTCTCATTGGCCATACTCTGATAATACTGCAGATGGGCACTCGACAGCGCCAAGGATGCCTTCTGCGGCATGAGCGCCAGCGTTGTATCCTGCGGAACGATGTCGCCGGTGGCATAGCAGGCCCATGAGAAACGGCGCTCTGCTATCTGCAACTCCTCCTCAGACTTCATCAACTTCGTGCGGATGTCGGCGGCAAGCGAGGTGGTCATATTACGCTGCAGGGCGGTGATGTCGCCTTGCTCATAGCGCAGTTGACCAGCCTTCTGCAGTTTGTCGGCGAGTTCTATCTGACTCCTGTACAGGGCACACATATTGTAGGCATATTGATAGTAAGCCCATGCCCGCTTCACCTCTGCGGTTATCTCCTTAGCCACCATATCGCGGTAGTGTCCGCCGGTGGTCATCAAGCTCTTCACCAGTGCATTCTTGTAATAAGGTGTGAAGAATGAACCCAAGGGCTGGGTGATGCTCAACTGATTGTCGCTCTTGGTCTCGCCGTTGAGCTGACCGAAGGAATAACCGATTTCGGTAGCACCGGGTTCCCAACTCTCCCCCTTCATCGCCCTGCTGCGCTCTATCATGGCAGAAGCGGTCTTGAGACGGGGATTGTTTTGCAGTGCCATCTTCACAGCCTCATCCATGGATACCCGGGTCTGTGCCTGCATCGGTGATGCAGCAGCCAGCGACAGCATCACGGCTATAGCGATGATGGGTGCCTCAGCAGGAAGATTCTTATGGAACTTACGCCGGAATATGGTTGGTATGGCATTCACTATCTTATAGAATGTAGGGATGATGACCAGCGTGAGCAGCGTGGATACAATCAGTCCGCCGATGACTACGGTAGCCAACGGGCGCTGGATTTCCGCTCCGGCTGATTTGGCAATAGCCATAGGCACGAAACCTAAGGATGCCACCAGTCCTGTGAGCATCACGGGGCGGAGCAGATGGGTGATGCCGGTCATGATGATTCTGTCTGTACACATATCGTACTTTCCTTGTTTACGGAGATTATTGAAGTTATTGATCATGAGGATACCATTGAGCACAGCCACGCCGAAGAGGGCAATGAAACCTACTCCTGCCGAGATACTGAACGGCAGTCCGCGCAGCCACAGTGCCAGGATTCCGCCGATGAGCGAGAGCGGCACGGTCATGAATACGAGGATGGAGTAAACGACGCTGCGGAAGGCAAAGAACAGCAGCAGCAGAATGAGCATCAGTGCGATAGGTATCACGATGGACAGCGTATGGATGGCATTCTGCAGATTCTCAAACTGACCGCCGTACTCGAAGTAATAGCCCGGCTTGAGTTGGATATTCTTGTCCAGTTTGGCCTGTATGCCCGACACTACCTGCTGGATATCAGCATTGCGCACATTCACACCGATGACGATGCGGCGCTTGGTCTCATCGCGGTTAATCTGCAACGGACCGTTGACGAGCTGCACGGTGGCCACTTCGCCGATAGGTATCTGTGCGCCCTCGGCAGTATGCACGAAGAGACGGTCGATATCCAGGTCGGGCACCTTGTCCTTGTCCAGTCTCACCACGAGGTCGAACCTACGTTCATTCTCAAACACCACCCCCGTAGCCTCACCGGCATAAGCAGTACGTATCACATTGTTCAGTTCCTCGATGTTCACGCCATACTGGGCTATCTTCTTGCGGTCATAATTCACCACCAACTGCGGAAGACCCATGGTCTGTTCCACGATTACATCAGATGCACCTGGTACGGTAGCTATCACCTTCTTGCACTCCTGAGCCTTCTTATAGAGTTCCTTGGTATCCTCACCGTATAGTTTCACGGCGATATCGGTCTTGGCACCCGTCATCAGCTCATTGAAGCGCAACTGTATCGGCTGACTGAAGTTATATTCTGCGCCCGGCACTGCCTCCAGCGCCTTCTTCATCTTCTCCACCATCTCATCACGACTGGTGGCAGAGGTCCATTCCTTAAAGGGTTTCATGATAATCATGATATCGGCATCCTCCACGGCCATCGGGTCGGTAGGCACTTCGGCAGTACCTATCTTCGCCACCACATGTTTGATTTCAGGGAAATGGTCTTTCAGGGTCTTCTCCACCTTGCGCGACTGTTCCAGACTCTGTGTGAGCGAACTGCCCGCAGGCAGCGTCATCTGCATGGCGAAGTCGCCCTCATCCATGGTAGGGATGAACTCAGCACCCAGATGTCCGAAGAGCAGCAGGGCCACTGCCAGCATACCGAAGGCGGTGGCTACGGTGCCTGTGACGTGGTGCAGACAGAACTTCACCGAACGGTGATAATATACATTGAGCCACGCAAAGAAGCGGTCGGCAAACGATTTCTTGGCGGATGCAGTCTTCTTGAGAAACAGCGAGGCCATCATCGGCACATAGGTGAGCGACAGCAGCAGTGCTCCGATGATACAGAACACCAGCGTCTTGGCCATAGGCGTGAAGTACTTGCCCTCTATGCCCGTGAGAAACAGGATGGGACAGAACACGATGAGGATAATCAGTGCGGCAAACGTGGCACTGCTCACCACATGCGAGGCTCCCTTGATCACTTCATCATCCATTTCGTCCTGACTCAGCGTCTTCCCTGCCTTGGGTTTGAAATAGATATGCGCCATGATGCCCTCCAGTATCACGATGGAACCATCCACCACGATACCGAAGTCGATAGCGCCCAGACTCATCAGATTGGCAGTAACGCCAAACACCCGCATGAGTATGAAACCGAACAACATGGCAAATGGGATGACAGAGGCTACTATCACACCGGCTCTCACATCGCCCAGGAAGATGATGAGCACCAGAAATACGATGACGGCACCCTCTATCAGATTGCGGATCACGGTGGATATATTACGGTTCACCAGCTGCGAACGGTTCAGATAAGGTTCGATGGTGATACCGGCAGGCAGCATCTTCTGCACCTTGGCCACACGCTGCTCCAGTTCGCCCGTCACCACATTGGCATTGGCACCCTTGAGCATCATGGCGATGCCGCCCACACATTCGCCCTTGCCATCGTAAGTCATGGCACCGAAGCGCTTGGCGGAGCCGAAGCGCACCTTCGCCACATCACTGATATGGATAGGGATGCCACCGCGGTTCACCACCACGATTCTGCCGATGTCCTTGAGGGAATGGATCATACCTTCCGAACGGATATAGTAAGCCTTGTTCACCTTTTCTATATAACTGCCGCCCGTGTTCTGATTGTTCATGCTCAGGGCATTGAACACATCTTCTATGGTAATATCCAGCGAATAGAGTGCATCAGGGTCCACTGCCACCTCATACTGTTTGAGGTAACCTCCGAAGCTGTTGATTTCCACGATACCGGGAATACCTGAGAGCTGTCGCTTCACAATCCAGTCCTGCACTGTACGCAGGTCGGCAGCATTGTATTTATTGCGGTATTTGGGAGCCACCTTGAGCATATACTGATATATTTCGCCCAGTCCGGTGGAGATAGGCATCATCTCTGGTGTACCCAGATTAGACGGAATCTCGCCCGTGACCGACTGTATCTGTTCGTTCACCAACTGGCGAGCATCCAGCGTGGGCACACTCTCATCGAATACGATGGTGACCACCGACAGTCCGAAACGCGATACAGAACGAATCTCCTTCACATTCATGATGTTGCGCATGGCAATCTCGATAGGCGCCGTGATTAACTGCTCCACTTCCTGCGGAGCGAGCGTAGGCGATACCGTTACCACCTGCACCTGATTATTGGTGATATCAGGCACGGCATCCACAGGGAGTGTAAGCATCGCATAGATGCCTCCCAGGAACAAGATAATCATTGTGATGGCCACAAACAATTTCTTGCGAACCGAAAACTCAACTATTTTTTCAAACATACACTAATTTAGATTACAGGAATTAACAACTGCAAATATATCAATTATTTTTTTTCCTCCGTCATATTATCCCTAATATTTTTTATATGAAGGCAATATTTTTTAATATCAGCAATTTTTTCTATATCAAGGTGTTAACATTGTGACCTGTTACCGTGTTACTTTTGTGCGTGCAAAAGGTGGTTTGTCTTTTGTCTTTAGCCGGGAAAGGTTTACAGTTATTATTAATACAGTTGTCTTGTCTTCCCGAATTGGTTGTCATTCATTTCCATTGAGTTGTCATGCATGCTTGATGTGGGCTGTCTCTGTGTGGATTTTTCTTTTTGCAAAGACATTGCAAGTGAGAGTAGAATCATCAAGTTTTACTTGAATGTTACGCCAAGTGCCGCTTTGTCTCTAGCGATTCTTTTCCCAAAATCGGTTACTCCGGTAACACGGTATCAGGTCACATTCGCCAACTGATGATACGACAAAAACAATCCCCTGCCCAATCCTACCACAGGAGCAGACAGGGGAATCCTAGCTTTTCAAATAATATAAATTAATAAAAATGTTATCCTACACGAAACAATCATGCTGTCATATACAGACCGAGTCCATTTTTTCTACCACTATCGCGATAACAATGACATAATCACTGCTATCTCACGCACTTAGCATGGACTACATTCATTCTCCTTTTACTTACATCATGCAAAATTAAATAAATCTTGAGAAATGCAATAGAAATAATGCCTCCAATGTGTTCTATTTTAAAAATCAGAACCAAAAAACGCCTATTTTCGGGCTATTTCACGATTTCTCATCTTCTTCCGACATCGATTCACGATGCGCGGTATGCTGGAATTCTGTGGGGGTAAGACCCGTAATCTTCTTAAATACCACTGCGAAATTTGCCCTCGACTTGAAACCTACACTGGATGATACGGCCTCTATGGTAAACTGTCCATAATTGTCGGGATCACTCAGTCGGCGACAAGCTTCATTCACACGGAGCTCATTGAGCAGCACCTTGAACGTGCGACCATATTTCTCATTGATTACCTGTGACACATAACTGCTGTTGGACTCCACCCGTTCACAAAGCATCTGCAATGAGAATGACGGTGAACAGATACTGGGTATATCATTCAGTACAAGCTTGATGGCATGAAGTAATTTATCTTTATCTTCTTCTGTGAGCAGACTGTTCTGATAGCGCTCCTGCACAGCCGACGCATCGACCTCATTCAGCAGGAACTGCATATTCTTCTGATACAGCACATGCACATAGTGGCGCTGCTTGCGATAGCTATACGCCAGCATGAGCAGCATGCAGATAATAACGATGAGCGAGGACGATACAATCCATACGGTGACACGCAGATTGCTACGCTTCTCTGTCTCTATCTGAACCTGTTCATTGGCCTTTCTGAGCTTATTGAGAAACTGTATCTGACTCACATTACCCAAATATCCTCTATACGTGAGCTTGTCCTTCTGCTGCAGATATTTCAGTTGATAACGGTCGGCCAACGCATTTTCATGTTCGCCGCAGTAAAACTCATAAAGCATGTCATATACTGACACCAAGTCATTCTGCAACTTATTCTTCAGAGCACGCTGTTCCAGACTCTGCAGGCACGCCAGCGCCTCCTTACGCCTGTTTTGGTCCATCAGTAGTTTGGCACGATCATATATCACCATCATCACAAGCCTCTCCTTGTTCATCTCCGTAGGATTCACAGCTGCCTGAGCCTGCTTGAATTTATCCATTGCTCTGTCTGCATGCCCCGCCATCCAGGCTTCTGCGGCATCACAGCGCAACAAGGTATATTTCAGCAGCGATGTATGAGCAGGTACGCGGAGCTGCTTCATCTTCCGCACAACAGGCATCAGCGACTTTAAGTCATTATTCTGTTCATAGATATTCATCATATCATTGAAGCAGAATATCGCCGCTCGCCATTCCTTCTGGTCGGCAGCCGAATAGAAAGCTTTCTGGAAATATGCCAAGGTCTGCTTACTCGTGGTGTTTCTCCGGTACAAGGCATCATACGTCATCAGTACCACGCCGAGATTCAGATATACGTATGGCAACTGCTTTACTGTATGATATTTGAGCGCCACTTCCTCTGCCATCTTCAGAGAGTTGTAGGCCTTCTGATAGTCATAATAAAAATCATTATACATATAGCCCATGTTACTGAGCGCCCGCACATAATCTGAAGCCACTTCCTCTGGCACAGCTTGGTCATAATAGCGGTTGGCAATGAGGCTGAAACTTAGTAGAGCACTGTCTGCCTGATTCTGTTGCAGGTAGTCATTGCCCTTCTTTACGAGTTGCTTTTCGGTAAGATGGTTCCATCGATTATAAAAATCCGTAAGGTCGTTCATCCGTGCTGCACCAGCACTCACAAGGAATAGTAACTCAAGTAAGAATA
>DAIRCP010000047.1:0-27374 GCA_036796635.1 Prevotella sp.
CAAAATTTCTTCTATAATATCAAAACCCTTCACCTTTTTTGCCGTATTTTACTTATTGGCAGCTAGTTACACATTTAAACCCTTCACCATCTCTACACCAACCCTTCACCAACCCTTCACCCTCCTTGGTGATCGTGGTAGCAATATAGGGGTATATTGCTGATGCGGATTATATATCCAGACATCGTAAAGTACACAAGTAGACTTGCAATATACCCCTATATTGCAAGTCTACTTGTGTACTTTACGGAAGGGAATATGACTTATTGTAATCCTTACTCCATTATAAATGTGTAGAGATGGTGTAGGGTTGGTGTAGAGATGGTGAAGGGTTCAAATGACTTAAATTACTATATGTAAGCATATTACGCAAAAAAAGATGTAGGGTTGGCTTTTTTTTAAAATATTCTCATCTATCTCCTACGGAATTCCGAGCACGTGATGGCTGTAGCAATAGCCACATTCAGACTCTCGGCTGTATCACCCTGCTGGAAGCTCGGAATAAACAAGCGACTGTTGACTAATGGACGTACGGCAGGTGAGATACCATTGCCCTCGTTACCCATCACAATCAGACCGTGAGTAGTGAGGGATTGAGCGTAAATGTTTTCTCCATCCAGCAACGTGCCATAGACAGGGAAATCTTTGGGCAATTCTGCTATCAGTAAGGGCAAATCCGCATAGACGATGTTCACTCGGGCTATACTTCCCATGGTGGCCTGGATGACTTTGGGATTATAGGCATCGGCAGTTTCCTGACTACAAAAAATGGTCTTAATACCAAACCAGTCTGCCAAACGGATAATCGTACCCAAATTGCCCGGGTCCTGTACACCATCAAGCGCGAGACTCAGTTCTGTGGAATCTATCCTCACATCTGATGACTGGGGAATGGGAAATAATCCCACCACCTGCTGCGGATGCTGCAGAAAGCTGACCTTGCGTAACTCCTCATCAGTAGCTGCAAAACATTCTGAAGATGAGGGATTGGCTGACAACCAATCAGATGTGGCAATCAATGTACGAGGCTGGAAATGAGCCATCAAATCACCTACTACTTTGGGGCCTTCTGCCACAAAGAGCTGTTCACGCTGGCGATACTTCTTCTGCTCCAACGAATGTACATATTTTATCAAATTCTTACTTACTGCCATATACTGTATAAATAGAAGGATTTAAACTTATTTTTGCAAAAAATCTCTGTTTTATACCGCAAAGTTAAGAATAATGTTTTAACTTTGCAAACATTAATCCAACTTTATGCACAAGATAAACGGTATTTGGGCTGTCTGTTGCGCAGTCGTCATGGTGGCATGTTCGGAAACGAAATTCGTTCCCGACGGACAATATCTACTTGATAAAGTGGTAGTTACCACTGACGGAAAATACCCTGACGTGAATATATCCAACATGAAAAACTACGTGAGACAAAAAGGTAACTCACGATGGTTCTCTGCTGTAAAAATACCACTCACCACCTATTCACTGGCAGGAAGAGACACTTCAAAATGGATAAACCGTACATTGCAACAATTCGGCGAACCTCCCGTTATCTTTGATACCCTCAAGGCGCAGTTATCCTGTAACGAACTACAGCAAGCACTTGTAAATCAGGGATATCTGCGGGCATCTGTGAACATGAACACCACGACTAACGGGAAAAAGCTAAAAGCTCACTATATACTGCACCCAGGAGAAGTGTACCGCATAGGTAACATGCGATACGTAATCAAGGATGAAAATATAGCAGAACTGCTCTGCATGAATGACACAGCACAATGGGGATTGCACATTGGAGACAAATTCAATACGGATAATCTGAACCAGGAACGTACGAGAATCTCGAATCTACTCACTGACAACGGCTATTTCTTATTCAACAAGGAATTTATCAGCTATACCGCTGATACCATTGCAAACAGTAAAGATATTTCCCTCACTTTTATACTGGAAAAATACAGCAACAGGTCTGTGCAGAACACGCTGCACCAGCGCTACCACATCCGACAGGTGAATTACGAAAGCGGTGACCCCGAAGACAGCATCATTCACCTGAGAAAGAAGGTGATATACAATAATACATTCATGCGTCCTTACAGTTATTATTCCAATAAGGACTTGCAGAATACATACAACCACTTCGGCAGACTGCAGGCTGTGAAATATACCAATATCAGTTTCACACCTGTGGCAGACACTACCTTACTGGACTGTAATATCCAGTTGAGCACCAACAAGCCAAGTACCATCAGTTTTGAACCAGAAGGAACAAATACGGCAGGTGACCTGGGTGCCGCCGCATCCCTTACCTATCAAAACAGAAACATATTCCACGGTTCTGAAATATTCAGCGTACAATTACGTGGCGCTTATGAAGCCATCAAAGGTCTGGAGGGATACAGTAATGAGAACTTTCTGGAATACAGCGCGGAGACTGGACTTTCCTTCCCACAGCTGGTTGCACCATTCCTCTCCCGAAATTTCCGACGCAGAATAATCGCCACATCACAGCTGTCGCTGATGTATGACCTACAGAACCGCCCTGAATATCACCGGCGAGTGCTCTCTGCTGCCTGGAAATACAAATGGCACGACAGCAATCATCATGACCAGTACGTATTTGACTTACTTGACCTGAACTATGTATTCATGCCCTGGATAAGCGACACCTTCCGCAAAGACTACTTGGACGATACGAGCAACTCCAATGCCATCCTGCGATATAACTATGAAGACCTCTTCATCATGAAGATGGGATTCGGCTATACCTATAATAATGGAAAGATTGCCATCAAGACCAATGTGGAAACAGCTGGTAACCTGCTCAGTCTGGGCAGCAAGATATTCACCTGGCCTACCAACGATCTGGGACAGAGCAAATTCATTAACATCGCCTTTGCACAATACGTGAAAGGTGACGTGGATTTCACCCGTAATTACCAGTTTGATTATAACAATGCACTCGTGTTCCATGTGGGATTCGGTATTGCCTATCCTTATGGCAACAGTTCGATGCTGCCATTTGAGAAGCGCTACTTCTCAGGCGGTGCCAACAGTGTGAGAGGATGGAGCGTGAGAGAACTCGGACCTGGAAAATACTGCGGTCAGGACGGAAGAATAGACTTCCTGAACCAGACCGGTGATATGAAACTGGACTTAAATCTGGAATACCGTGCCCATCTGTTCTGGAAATTAAACGGTGCTATCTTTATGGATGCGGGCAACATATGGACACTACGTAATTATGCTGACCAACCGGGAGGACAATTTAAATTCGGAACATTCTATCAGCAACTGGCAGCCAGTTATGGAGCGGGATTCAGATTCAACTTTGATTATTTCATCGTCAGGTTTGACTTAGGCATGAAAGCAGTGAATCCTGCGGAAGGCGAAGAGCACTACCCCATCATCAAGCCCCGTTTAAGCCGTGACTTTACTTTTCACTTCGCGGTAGGCCTACCATTCTAACCTTCCAGCTACTTCCACTGTGAACCAACAAAAGGTGGAACTTAGCCTCTGCTATCATCCTACCGGCATTTCCGATGGTATCCATCCGCATATAATTATTCACAATGACGGATACACTGGCAGTGGAATCATCATCATTCTGCTGAATATCATCTATCTGTACCGATGCATCATCAAGCTGGTTACGGAGAACCTGCACATCAGCATCATGGATATTCGACGCTGCATAGGCTATCCACTTCTTACTGTCAGAGGTAAGGTATCGCTCAGCCTGCTTAAAGTCATAATTAAAATAAGCATCAGAAAAACTGGTAGCAACCTTCTCTATCTGTTCTCCGTCAGAATCACCCATACTACAGGACGAGAGAAACATCAGAGTCATTATTAGCAATAACTTACGCATAAAATCACCTCTAGATTAGAACAAAGCCAAAATCTTATTCAAATACGTCACATCTACCCACGAGAATCCTGGGTCATAAATAATCGTCTTCAGCAAATGACGCTTCTCTTTAGGCAACACGCGTGAAAGTGTACGCTCATGCGCCTTAATCAGTTTGCCGTCTATCAAATAATAATATTCATTGTCCAAAGGATAAACCAGATCCTCACTATTGGTGAGATCGGTTGATGTAACGCTTACCATGGTACTGATTTCCAAATTGGTAATCTGCTGATTATTAATCATATTACGTTTGTAGGAATCCATATCAATGGTGGACTTGCAGAGGAGTAAATGACTTTTGACGGAATCAACGATGTACATGAGAGCCGAATCTGTCTTAATGTAGGTTCTGTCGCCGAAATCCACCTTGGCAATAACACTCATATTAGCTTCCATCACTTTACCTAAATGCTTGTATATCAGTCTGCTATTTTTTAAAAAAATATTGGAACTACTCTGACGAAGCACCCTTCCATCTGTCAGCGTGATGGTGGCAGGCTTAAACTGAGCAAAGGCTGTGGCTATCTTAGACTTTGCCGGTGCTACCTGAGCAATGGAGGAAACACCGCTTGAAATCAAGATAAAAACTGCTAATAATAGTTTTTTCATAAGGCAAATTGGCTATTTGGACATGCAAATATACTAATTATTTATGATATGCAAACATTTTCACTTGAGTTTTTCCGAATTTATCGTTTTTTAACTAAAAATATCCACTCTAAAAAGAACAACGTAAGACAATTTTTCGTAATTTTGCAATGGTTTTCAGGTTAAATTTAGGTAACGACCTGATAATCAGATAATTAACAGAAAGTAAGGTAGAAAAGATGAGACAATTAAAGATTCAGAAGAGTATTACAAACCGTTCAAGCGAAGCCCTGGATAAGTATTTGGTAGAAATTGGACGTGCCCCACTGATTTCAATTGATGAAGAAATTGATCTTGCTCAGAAAATTCGCAAAGGCGGACCTGAAGGCGAGCGTGCCAAAGACAAATTGGTTACTGCCAATTTGAGATTCGTTGTATCTGTAGCTAAACAATATCAGCATCAGGGGCTCACTCTTACAGACTTGATTGATGAGGGTAACATTGGCCTGATCAAGGCCGCACAGAAATTCGATGAAACACGTGGTTTTAAGTTTATCTCCTACGCTGTATGGTGGATTCGTCAAAGCATCCTGCAGGCTATCGCCGAGCAGAGCCGTATTGTACGTCTTCCATTGAATCAGGTAGGTTCACTGAACAAAATCAATCACGAAATCAATAAATTCGAGCAGGAGAACCAGCGTCACCCTTCAGTCACGGAATTGAGTGAGGCCACAAGTCTGGACGAGGACAAGATTGGTCAGAGCCTGATGGCAGACGGTCATCACGTATCTATCGATGCCCCTTTTCAGGATGGTGAAGATAACTGTATGCTCGATGTAATGGCCAGCGGTGATGACAGTCGTACAGACCGCCACGTGGACCATGAATCTATGGCACAGGAACTCAACAATGTGCTCGGTAAGGTTCTGAAAGACCGCGAGATAACCATTATCCGTGAATGTTTCGGTATAGGCTGTCATGAGAAGGGACTTGAGGAAATCGGTGACCAGCTGGGGCTTACCCGTGAGCGTGTCCGCCAAATCCGCGAGAAGAGCATCGCAAAACTCAGAGACAGTGGTAACGCTAAAATCCTGATGAAATACTTGGGATAAGCATCCTTCCACCGGAATATATTTTCAATCATAAAAACTGAAAGATTCTGACGAGAGATAAGACAAGACATATAAAATTGACGATGCTGGGTATACTTTTATTGTTACCCAGCATTGTTTTTTCCAAGTCATCTGATGACATGGGCATTCTATTGAAGTTGTTTGACTATGCCTCCAAGGTACAGGAAGATTCTATTGGCATCAAGCATACTGCCTACTTCAAATACAATTTCATAACCAAGCGCCGCAACCCTACCCTATACATGGTTCCCACAATGTACAAATTAGCCCATGGTGAACGCAACTATGTGGGGGAAACGTATGGATTCTTCAGACGAGAAAAGGACGGCAAATACAGAATGTACAAACAGGTGATGGCCGGTACGATTTCCAACTACCGTAAAGCCATGCCTACCGTTGTGGACTTGATGATGCCACACATATACAGCATCTCGCTGTACGACAATCATATCCTGTCGCCCTTCAACCTAGAGAATTCTAAATTCTACAAATATGAGACCAAACGGCGTGATGCCCACAGTTGGACCATAGAATTCAAACCGAAAATTGCCAATACACAACTGATCAAAGGTAACGCCATACTTGATGACGCTACTGCAAGAGTGCAATACATCTATTTCCGTGGCGAATATGACATGATACATTTTACAGTGGGACTGGACATGGGAAAGAATGCCGAAGGTGCTCAATTACCTGTAGTGTCACATGTAAGTGCCAATCTGAGATTTCTGGGCAATCATACTTCTGCTGAGTTTCTGGCACACATAAACCTGCCCCAAGTACTGGCTGATACCACCACCGAACACTGGAGTCTGGAACAAATGGAACTGCTGCGCCCGTGTCCGCTTACCAAATGGGAGGAAAAAATCTATCAAGAATACTATGAACCGATAGATACCACACGAAACATTTGCAGTACCGACAGTACACGTGACTCATCTGCCATCCAGAAACCTTCTGCATTCATAAAGAAATACAAACGAATAAAAGATGTCACCTGGACTGCATTTGATGATTATGTATGGAGTTCGCTAAGAACGCAATTAGCCCACGGTGAAATCAAACTTTCACCGATTGTCAATCCTGTATCACTCAGCTATAGCCCCAGCAGAGGTCTTGCCTACAAGATGAAACTATACGGTGACTATCATTTCACAGAGAATACCCTGATAGAAACAACCCCTTATATAGGATACAACTTCAAAATCAAGCAGTTCTTCTATGAAGTTCCCCTCAGATATACATTCAATATGAAACGGGATGGATGGATACAGTTCAAATTCAGCAACGGTAACCGTATCTCCAACTCCACTATATTCGAAAGTATCAAAGACCAACGCAGAGATACAATCAACTTCAGTCAGCTCAACCTCACATACTTCGATGACAAGGAACTGAGACTGGAAGCCAACATGGAACTTACCCCTCTAGTGGATGTACGGCTGGGTATGGTGTACCATGACAGAAAGCCTGTGAAGAAACAGGACTTCGAGGTGATGGGTATTCCCCCACACTTCAAATCCTTTGCACCTACTGTATATCTGAGACTGAGGCCCTACATCGGCGGTCCTATACTCTCCATCAATTATGAGCGCGGTATCAAGGGACTGGACCATGCTAACACAGAATACGAAAGATGGGAATTCGACACATCCTACAAAAAGGAGATGACCCAGCAACGATTCTTCAATCTAAAAGTAGGCGGAGGACTTTATACGAACAAATCCAGCACCTACTTCGTAGACTTTGAAAACTTTCATCAGAATTATCTGTCTGAAGGATGGAATGATGACTGGACTGGTGATTTCCAACTGCTTAACAGCAATTGGTATAATGCGTCGAAATATTATATAAGGAGTAACGTGTCTTACGAATCTCCTCTGATGATTATCTCTACTCTGCCCTGGATAGGCAAGATCATAGAGTCTGAACGTATCTATGGCGGTCTACTACTCATCGAACACAGTGAACCATACTCAGAAATCGGTTACGGATTTACCAACCGATATTTTTCCATGGCCGGCTTCGTGAGTTTTCTCAATACCGAAATATACAATACTGGAATTAAATTTTCTTTTGAACTATTCAGAAAATGGTAACAACTTCATCACAATCCAACAAGCCTCTCATCGTGTACAAGGCTAGTGCAGGCAGCGGTAAAACATTTACCCTGGCTGTGGAGTACATTGAACTGCTGATTCAGAATCCGCAGCGATATCGTAACATCCTCGCTGTAACATTTACAAACAAAGCTACGGAAGAGATGAAACAGCGTATACTGAGTCAACTCTATGGTATAGCTAACCGTGAACCGGACAGTCAAAGCTACTTTGAACGTGTACAGCGAGATACAGGACTAGGCGAAGTAATGATCCGTGAAAGGGCATCGATGGCACTGTCACTATTATTGCATCACTACAACGAGTTCAGAGTGGAAACGATAGATGCCTTTTTCCAGAGCGTGTTCCGAAACCTTGCACGGGAACTGAATCTAACTGCCAACATGAGAGTGGAACTCAACGACACACAGATAGAGGAACGGGCAATAGATGACCTAATAGAGGGCTTGGACATCAGTTCGCCTGTGCTGCAGTGGCTGATGGAATATATCGTGGAAAATATAGAAAGTGACAAAAGCTGGAACGTAATATATGGTATCAAGAACTTTGGAAAGACAATTTTCAAAGATTACTATAAGGAATCACAAGATAAGATACAACAGGCCTACAGTAATCCAAACTTCCACCAGAAGTACAAGAAAATGCTTCAAGAAGAAAGGCAACAGGCACTGGACTATATGAAACAGATAGCCGAGACATTCTTTGATACACTGGATGCCAACGGATTACAACCTGTCAACCTAAAAAATGGTGCCAGGGGTATCTGCAGTTTCTTTAATAAATTACGCAATGGTGAACTGAGCGACAAGATTATCACGACAACAGTGGCCAACTGCCTCGAAAATCCGGAAAACTGGGTGGCAAAGACAAATCCCAACAGGAAACTGATTGTCAATATCGTACAGGAGGAACTGATGCAGATACTCCAAGAAGCCTTCCGGTCACGTGAGCAACAATACAGGAGATTCAAATCCGCCGACCTGACACTGATGCATCTGAACCAGTTGAGGCTACTCCACAGTATCTCCCAAAAAGTGGATGAACTGAATATTGAAGAAAATCGATTTCTACTGAGCAGTACACAGGACTTCCTACATCAACTGATTTCTCATGATGACGCACCGTTTATATTCGAGAAAATAGGTACCCAACTGGAACATATCATGATAGATGAGTTTCAGGATACCAGTACGGTACAATGGAGAAATTTCAAAGTGTTGCTGGATGAATGCCTGAGCCATACTGATACACGCAACCTGATAGTGGGCGACGTGAAGCAAAGTATCTATCGATGGCGATCAGGTGACTGGCAACTGCTGAACAACATCGACCAGCAGTTTGATCATTACGACCAGATTGCCGCTGAACCACCTATAGACACCAACTATCGGTCTCTGCCACATATCATCAACTTCAATAACCATTTCTTCGAACTGGCTGCCATGACAGAAGCTAACGACCAGGAGGAAGATTATCCGAATGGTGCCAGAGAACTACGACATGCTTACCAAAAGGTAATACAAAAATGGCCAAAAGATAAACACAATGCCGGCATGGTGAATATCAAATTACTGCCTAACGATGCCGACTATGATGATGCTACGCTGAAAGAGACTGCAGAACTCATTCTGCAATTATTGGCAGCGAAAGTAAAACCCGGAAGCATTGCCATACTGGTACGTACCAACAGCGACATCACCAAGATAGCTGACTATCTGATGCAGGTTCTGCCGGAGGATGTCCAGTTGGTGAGCGACCAAGCCTTCCGTCTGGATGCATCGCAGGCTGTGTGCCTGCTTATCCAAGCTCTGCATTTACTTACCCACTCTGACGACAGACTGGCACTGGCATCTGTGGTAAAGACCTATCAGATGGATATCCTACATACTCAGACTGACCTGAACCAATGGATGTCTACGGAAAGTCTGTATACACTGCTCCCGAAGGAATACAACGGTCATCAGGAGGAACTCCGAGCCATGCCTTTATATGATTTGGCAGAACACCTATTCCATATCTTCCAGTTGGAAAAACTGCAGTCACAGGGTGCATATCTGTGTACTTTCTTTGACTTACTCAATCAGTTTACGACAGACAACACAGCTGACATAGACCTATTTGTACAGCAATGGGATGCATCGCTCTGCGCCAAAACCATACAAAGCAGTGAGAATAAAGGTATCCGCTTGATTTCCATCCACAAGAGTAAGGGACTGGAATTTGACAATGTCATTATGCCCTACTGCGACTGGAAACTGGAAAAGCTCAATGAACCTATTTGGTGCAAACCCACTGAAGCTCCCTATAACCAACTGCCTATCGTACCTATCAATTTCAGTTCTTCTATGAAGGGCACTATCTATGAGAAGGATTATCTTATGGAACATCTGCAGAACTGCGTGGACAACCTGAATCTGCTTTACGTGGCTTTTACCCGCGCATCTCAGAATCTCTTCGTCATCGGCAAACAGAAAGGTACCAACTCACGCTCCGCACTGATAGAAAAACTGCTGCCCATCATGGCTGAAAAGTTGCATGCTGACTTAAGTGAGGACCCCATGGAATTTACTTACGGTGACTTGTATGTGGCAGAAGATAAAAAGGAAAAAGAAAGTCACAATATCTTCTTACAGAAGGGACACGACATCTGGCCGGACATTCTTTCGATGGACAACCAGATGGAGTTCAGACAAAGTAACCAGAGCAAAGACTTCATCAACAATGACGAGGATGAGGAAGCCGGTAAAATGTCGTATATCAAACTTGGCAGTATACTACATGAGATATTCTCTACCATCCGGACTCACAATGATATTGATACGGCACTGGCACGGCTGGAGGAAGACGGTATACTCTATGATAACGAACTGACCACACAGCGCATCACTACCATGCTACGCAAACGACTGGAAAATGAACAGATAGCAGACTGGTTTTCCGGAAAATGGAAATTATTTAATGAGTGTACGATACTGCAAAGAGACAACAATAATGATACAATCCTGAATCAGCGACCAGACCGCGTAATGATGAAGGATGATGAAATCGTCATCGTAGACTTCAAGTTTGCCAAACAGAAAGAAGAACATGAAAGGCAAGTGAGAGGATACCGTGACCTGATAGCAGGTATGGGATATAAGCAGACCATCCACTGCTACCTCTGGTATGTATACCCCAATAAAATAGTGGAAGTAAAATAACCTATAAAAGACAATAAAATGAAGACATTCCTAGAATATGTAGCCCAAGATATAATCGAGAAATACGGTACTGACCTGTCACGCATAGCTGTAGTTTTTCCGAATAAGCGTGCGTCATTGTTTCTCAACGATCATTTGACACGACTCGTGGACAAACCGATATGGAGCCCTGCCTATATCACCATCAGCGAACTGTTCAGAAGCAAATCGCAATTGACGGTGGCAGACCCCATCAAACTCATCTGCGACTTATATAAAAGTTTCATCAAATATACCGACAAGAAAGAAGAAACACTGGACCATTTCTACGGTTGGGGACAAATTCTGCTGGCCGACTTTGATGATATAGACAAAAACATGGCTGATGCTGCAAAAGTATTTGCTAATGTACGTGATATACACGAAATGGACGATGTATCCTATCTGTCATCCGAACAGATTGAAATCATTCAGCGGTTCTTTAGTAATTTTTCTGCCAACCAGAATTCCAGACTTAAAGAGGAGTTCCTTCAGTTGTGGAGTCACCTGCATGATATCTATGAAGACTACAATGACACACTTGCCCAGCAGCAACTGGCTTATGAAGGTGCTCTGTATCGGAAAGTGGTGGAAAAAACGGATGTGGAATTTGAATACGACACCTACCTATTTATAGGATTCAATATGACACAGCGCGTGGAACAACGCATGTTTGAGATTCTGCAGGAACAAGGAAAAGCCAAGTTCTATTGGGACTTTGACAATTATTACATGCCCAACAAAGACAACCACGTTAAGGAAGCAGGACACTTCATTGCCCAATATCTGCAAAGATTCCCCAATGAACTTGATATCACACGCGATGAAATCTATAACTGTTTTTCAGCACCCCGCACCATCAACTTCGTATCCGCCAATACGGAAAATATTCAGGCCAGATACATCTCTACATGGTTAAAGGAAGATAAAAAAGGAAGGATAACAGACGGCAGGAAGACTGCTATCGTAATGGGCAACGAAGGACTGCTTCAGACTGTAATCCACTGTCTGCCGTCAGACGTGGAACACATAAATATCACAACAGGTTATCCCCTTTCACAATCACCAGTTTCCTCATTAGTGACACTACTGCTCAATCTGCAGACACTTGGATACAATACCAATACACAAAAGTACAGACTGCATCAGGTAAATAACATACTGCAACATCCATATGCCCGATTAATATCCGCATCATACGGCAAGCTATTGACACGTATCAATGACACGCAGAAAGTGTATTACCCCAATGCTGAGATACTGGGAATGGATGACGATCTGAAACGACTCTTCTGCCCGATAGGAAGTGAACCAGGCAAATCTTTCGGAGAACTGCTTCTCAACTGGTTACTAGACGTTTTAAAACTGATTGCCAGTCATAGTCAGGAAGAAAAAGACCCCCTATTCCAGGAATCACTCTTCCGTACCTATACACTCATCAACAGACTCAGCAACCTCTGTAAAAGTGGGGACCTGAATGTTGATATCTCCACACTCCGCCGACTCATAGACCAGTTGATACAAGGTACAAGCATCCCATTCCACGGAGAACCAGCCATCGGACTACAGGTCATGGGTGTGCTGGAAACCCGTAATCTGGATTTCGACCATATCCTGCTGCTTTCCTGCAATGAAGGTAATCTTCCTAAAGGAGTGAACGACACTTCCTTCATACCCTATAGTATCCGCAAAGCTTATGGGCTGACCACCATAGACCATAAAGTGGCAATATATGCCTACTATTTCCACAGATTACTGCAACGTGCCCAAGACATCACTCTTGTTTATAACAACGCTACCAACGATACACAGAAAGGAGAAATGAGCAGATTCATGCTCCAGCTGATGGCGGAATGTAAACACCCGATAAACCGCATCAACTTACAGGCACACCAGGAACCACTGCAACTAAAACCTGTCACCATCGAAAAAACAGATAAAATACTACAACACATGCGCAGAAAGTATGATATCGACTTGCAGAATGACGACAGGAAAAAAAGTGTATTACTCTCCGCATCTGCCATCAACAAATATATGCGTTGTCAACTGCAATACTTCTACCAACATGTGGAAGGCATCATAGAACCAGATGACAATGACGAAGACGAGATAGACAACCGCATATTCGGAAATATATTCCATGAAGCTGCCGAACGAATTTACCGGAAACTGAGTGAACAAAGTAATACGATTACTGCTGCTCAACTACAAGGTGTACGCAAGGCCAAAGTTGACATGGAACGTGTGGTGGATGAGGCTTTCAACAACCAACTCTTTAAAACCAAACTGCCTACAGAACGTATCAACCAACTCTTCAACGGAACTCAACTGCTAAACAGAGAAGTCATACTCCGTTATCTGGACGAGTTATTGAGAGTGGATGAGCAACTGGCCCCATTCGATATCATCAAACTGGAAGGTCTGGTCACTGCCCCGCTGTCTATCAAGAGCGGCGATAAGCAATACATGACCACCATAGGCGGATATATAGACAGACTGGACATCATCTCTGATTCTGAAAGTACACGCATCAGAGTGGTGGATTACAAGACTGGTGGTTCTCAACCATCACCGTTGAATACGCTGGAAGATATATTCAATACTGAAAATCTGCGAAAACACAGCGACTATTACCTACAGACATTCCTGTATGGAAAAATCGTGACGGAAAATAAGCAATATAATCCGAATGCACTACCAGTAAGCCCAGCTCTGCTTTTTATACAGCATGCCCACACTGAAAACTATGACCCGACACTGAAATTCGGTAAAGAACCCATTCTGGATATCAGCAGTTATCTGACCGGTTTCAATGCCAACCTAAACCATGTAGTGGCTGATATATTTAATCCTGAGAAACCATTCACACCAACGGAAGACAAGCAGATATGTGCCACATGTCCGTATGCGCAACTATGCAGGAGAGGCGTTTAAGGACATCTTACGGCATTTTTATTTCATTTCTCTAGGATTTTCCAGTAAAATTAAGTAACTTTGCAATGAAAATCGATTCTGCCTCACATGAAATACAATAAATGCGAGGCGGAACGGTTATATGTAAATAGATAAATACGTGTCCAAAACAATGAAGACAAAACTATACATCCTAACATTCCTTCTCGCCATGTCTGCCATGTGCGCGAATGCCCAGTCGACGATGAGCGATGGAGATATCATTACTTTTGTGATGAAAGAGCAAAAAGCTGGTACATCACAATCTGAAATTGTTACTAAGTTAGTTCAACGCGGCGTAAATGTGCAGCAGATACAGCGCGTGCGCAAAAAATATGAGCGTCTGCAGAAAGACCAGGGGCTAGGTACTGTAAAAGACAAGACACTGGCTAATGGTGACGATACCAACAGCAGACTGCGCAAGAACAACGGTGACAAGAAGAAAGAAGCCAACAGTAATACGGAGCGCATGAAAGATGCCCGCTTACAGGAATGGGGTGTTAATGCAAATCAGGAAGACCAGGATGAAGATACCAAGGTAAAGAAACGTACGATGCAGAACAATCTGGACGACATCCTGCCAGACTCACTGGATTTGTATGACCGTCACGTCATCCAACAATATCTTAAAAATCAAAATAAATACGGCAAGAAAGTGTTTGGTAGAGATATCTTCAATCAAGAAGACCTTACATTCGAGCCTAACATGAATATTGCTACACCCCAGAACTACAGACTAGGTCCTGGTGATGCTGTGAATATTGATATATACGGTGCTTCAGTTAAGAATCTGACAGCTACCGTATCACCTGATGGCTATATTGTGATTGAGGACTTCGGTCCTGTACAGGTGAGCGGACTTACCGTTGCTCAGGCTAATGCCCGTATTCGTTCCCAACTCGGTGCAAGATATCAGAGTTCAAAAATTCGTCTGTCTGTAGGACAGACACGCACCATCGTCGTAAATGTTATGGGCGAAGTAAAAGCGCCAGGTACATATACCCTTTCTGCCTTTGCATCAGTATTCCACGCACTTTATATGGCAGGAGGAACCAGCGATATCGGTACCCTGCGTAATATCAAGGTATATAGGAACAATCACTTGGTATCAACAGTGGATATCTATGATTATATTCTGAATGGCAAACTAAGCGGTAATGTCCGTCTAGGTGACAACGATGTGATTGTTGTTGGTCCATACGATTGCCTTGTCAAAGTGAACGGTAAGGTAAAACGTCCTCCCATGTACTATGAAATGAAGAAAAACGAGAGTTTGCAGACATTAATAAAATATGCCGGTGGATTTACCGGTGATGCATACAAAAAGTCAGTACGAGTGGTACGAAAGTC
The DNA here is from genome assembly GCA_036796635.1 of Prevotella sp. Lineage (GTDB taxonomy): Bacteria > Bacteroidota > Bacteroidia > Bacteroidales > Bacteroidaceae > Prevotella. The sequence continues at coordinate 15,278 of DAIRCP010000047.1, forward strand.
GGGTAAAGAATATGCTGTATATAATGTAGGTGAGTTTGACATGAGTTCTTTCCATGTAGAGGACGGTGATTCTGTCAATGTAGACTCTATATTACCACGTTATTCAAATATGGTAGAACTCAAAGGTGCTGTATTCCGCCCCGGAATGTATCAATTAGGCGGTGATATCAACAGCGTAAAGAGCCTATTGGAACATGCAGACGGAGTAACCGAAGATGCCTTTACTGCCCACGCAGTAATGCACCGAATGAAGGAAGACCGTACACTAGAAGTTATTTCAGTGGATGTGGATGGCATCATGTCCGGAAAAGTGGCAGATATTCCTTTGCAAAAAGAAGACGTGTTATTTATACCAGCCAAACAAAGTGCCATGACAGCACCCACTATCACAATTCATGGAGAGGTTCAGTATCCTGGTGTATATAAATATGCATCTAATGAAACGTTAGAAGACTTTGTATTACAGGCTGGTGGGCTTAAAGAGACAGCAGCAACAGTGAATGTATTTGTATCCCGCCGCACAAATGACCCGAAAGCTATTACTACAGACTCCATCAGTGCGTTGACCTATAACTTTGCCTTGAAAGACGGATTTGTTATAGATGGAGAAAGTGGATTTAAACTCCAGCCATTCGATGAAGTGTACGTAAGACAGAGTCCTGCCTATAATATTCAGCAAAATATCAGTATCAATGGACAGGTAATGTTTCCTGGCATTTATACACTATCCAAGAAAAATGAACGACTGAGCGACGTCATCAAAAAAGCCGGTGGCTTCAATGACCTGGCATACATACCTGGAGCACGTCTAATCAGAAAGTTAACCCAAGAGGAACGCATCCGTGTAGAGCAGGAACTGAAAATGCGTAAACAGCAAAATGAGCAGGTGATGATGGAACAGGCACTGAAGAGCGGTCGTAGTGCCACAGAACTTCAGTCACTCACATCCAATACTCGCCAAGAACTGGAACAGATACCAGAAACTTACCAGGTAGGTATTGAACTGAATAAAGCGATGGAAAATCCTGGAGGTGCATCAGACATCATTCTCCGTGAAGGTGACCAAATCATCGTACCAGTATACAATGCAACAGTAAAGATAAGCGGAGAGGTAATGTATCCTAACTCCATAAGTTATCACGAAGGAAAGAGTGCCAAATTCTACATCAATCAGGCAGGTGGATTCTCCAGCAGAGCAAAGAAGAGTCAATGTTACGTTATCTATATGAATGGTGAAGTGGCCAAAGGCTCCGGTGCAAAAATCATGCCTGGATGCGAAATTGTTGTTCCAACCAAAGTACAGAACAAGATGACCACAGCAGAGACAATGACAATAGGTACTGGTATCGCATCTATCGCCACAATGATTGCGACTATTGCTAATCTGATAAAATAATCAGAGGATTACAATAAAATAATATTTGAATGAATAATTATCTTACGATAATAAAATCAATATTCATCAGCAAAGAACAAAGGGATATGATGCTCAAAAAGAACATCATATTCTCTGCTGTTCTGAAAATCATAAGTCTCTGCTCATCATTTCTGATTGTACCTGTTACATTACACTATCTGAATAATGAGGTTTATGGTATATGGATGACAATCACATCAATTCTATTTTGGATTAACACTTTTGATATTGGTTTGGGAAATGGAATGCGAAACTACCTGACAGAGGCATTGGCTAAAGACAATTATAAATTGGGACGTGCTTATATCAGCACAACTTACGCACTGCTTGGCTTGATTGCTTTAATCATGATATTAATACTAATCATTCCTTTTTCATTATTGAATTTCAATGACGTATTTAATACAAAAGCAATAAGCAATACAGAACTAAGAAATGTCATGCTCGTTGCCGTTTCATTTACATTGATCAACTTTGTATTAAAGAGTATTGGCAATATCTTTATAGCATTACAAAAATATGCTATAAGTGACTTATTGGGCGTTTCGGGAGGTATCATTGCACTACTCATCATATATGTATTAACAAAAGTTACAACGGGACATCTTATGTATGTGGTTTTGGCTTATACGGCCACATTTACAGCCGTTTATATACTGGCTGCCTATCCTGTTTTTAAAAAATATCCGAAATTGAAACCTTCACTCAAATATTTCGATAAATCAATCAGTAAACAGATTGTAGGAAAAGGTTTGGGCTTTTTTGCCATTCAGATAACTAGTTGCTTAATCATATTCGGTGCTTCAAACTTATTTATAACACAGTTCTGTGGACCGGCGGAAGTTACCACATATAATATCGCTTATAAATTTTTCTATTTATTAGCCACAGCATATACAATAGTAATATCGCCAATGTGGAATGCATATACTGATGCCTACGTAAAAGGAGATATGAAATGGATAGACAAGACATTTAGGCATGCCTTGAATTTCTGGGGATTATCACTGCTTGCAGGGGGGCTAATGCTCATTTGTAGTAACATGTTTTATTATTTATGGGTTGGAAAATCTGTGAATGTACCATTTACTGTTTCACTAAGTGTATTCGCATACATCTCTTTCTTCAACTTAAACAACTGCGTGACATATCTTATTAATGGATTAAATAAAATCCGAATCCAAATCATCACTTCTATCATAATGACTATCATATATATAGCGGCAGTTTTTTCTATTGGAAAAAATCTCGGTATTGAGGGCATTGTTGGCTTAATGGCAATAAGTTATGCTATCATGAGCGCAATACACCTCTATCAATGCAGATTGATTATAAAAGGAAAGGCTAAAGGTATCTGGAATAAATAAATCTGTAATATGAGTAATAAAGTAAGCGTCATAACAGTAGTATTCAATGATGTAAAACATATCCAAAAAACAATGGATAGTTTCTTCTCACAAACATGGGAAGATAAGGAATATATTGTTATCGACGGAGGCAGTACAGATGGAACAGCTGATGTTATCAAGCAATATGCTGACAAACTTGCATACTGGTGTTCAGAAAAAGATGATGGCATTTATGACGCAATGAATAAAGGTATCATGCATTGCACTGGGGACTGGATTAACTTTCTAAACTGTGGAGATCAATTCGTAAACGATAAATCCATAGAAGAGGTATTCAAAAATGACACGAAAGATATAGATGTAATATATGGTGATAGCATTGCTAGCAGTAGGTATTCAGATATGCCTATATTGGCTTCCTCAAACATAAACGAATTAAGTCTTTATCCTATTTATCGACATGGTTCGTCCTTTATCAGAAATCTGATTCAAAAAAAGTTCTTATTTGATCTTGAAAAGAAAAAAACATTTGGATTTGCATTAGATTGGAACTGTATATTCAAAATGTATCATAACGGGGCAAAATTTAAAAAAATCAATGTATATATCCAACGATATGATACAGAAGGGACTTCTGCACAAAAATACAAAAGTGCCATATTCAATTACAGAATAACTTCACAATATGGATTCAGTATACACAAGTTGCTGTATCTATTCAAAACACTCTTCAGATACACACTTGATGATTTAGGAATAATCAAATGGATGAGGGCATTCGTTTTTGAATTTATTATAAATTGCCTCTTATGTCACATCCCATTTTGGAGCTTTAGAAAGTCTGTATTGAAATTATCACACTTGAAGATAGGAAAGAAATCTTTCATCATGAAGGACAATTATTTCATGTCGCCAAGCAGAATCACAATAGGCGATTTTACGCACATTAACAGAGGATGCTTACTAGATGGAAGAGGTTATCTGAAAATAGGTAATAGCGTATCTATTTCACATCATGTAACACTGATGACAGGAAGTCATGACGTAAATTCAAGCACGTTCCAAGAAATAGACTTACCTATAACGATAAAGGACTATGTATGGATTGGAGCAAATGCTACTATCCTGCAAAACATAACAATTGGCACAGGTTCTGTTGTGGCTGCAGGTGCAGTTGTAACGAAAGATATACCAGAATATGTCATCGTTGCAGGCGTTCCTGCCAAGATAATAGGAAAGAGAAATGAAAAATTAAATTATCATTGTATTTGGGATACACCATTTACATAAAAAATATTACTATGGATAAAGAAAATAAAAAGACTAACGAGATTGATTTAATTGCACTATTTAAAGTCGTTCTCAAACAAAAAAAAATAATGGGTTTTTGTATAGGCATATCAGCCTGTATAGGAGTTATTGTCGCATTATCATTACCCAAAGCTTATACATCAAGAGTTATCCTCGCTCCTGAAATATCAGCTAGTTCACTGGGAATGAACAGTTCTCTCGCAGATATGGCATCTTCATTTGGCATCGATCTTAATAACAAATCATCTATGGATGCCATTTATCCTGAGATTTATCCTACACTTATGACGTCTAATGATTTCATTATTCAACTTTTTGAAATACCTATTGAACTCAATAAAACAAATTTAAAGAAGACATACTACAATCATCTAGTACAAGACTCAAAAGTGCCATTTTGGGCTTATCCTAAAATGCTAATTGTAGAAATGTTCAAGCCCAAAGAGCCAAAAAGTAAAAAAAGATCAAGTATTAGTACCTTCTCTTTGACAAATCAACAGTATTCTGTCATAAACGGCATCAGATCTAATATATCCTGCATAGTAGATAAAAAAACAAGCTTAATAACTATCAGTGTAACTGACCAAGATCCACAAGTTTCTGCAATTATTGCTGATACGTTACAACGAAGATTACAAAAATACATCACCATATACCGTACGAAAAAAGCAAGAAAAGACGTAATATATTACAAAAAACTACTTACTGAAAGTAAAATTGCATACTCTAAAGCTCAACAGAAATACGCGGCTTACTCAGACGCTAACGAAGACGCTATCCTCCAATCTGTAGAATCTAAACGAGATGAACTAGAAAACGAGATGCAACTCAAATTCAATACTTATAGTCAACTCGCTACCCAATTACAGGCAGCTCAGGCGAAGGTTCAAGAAAATACACCGGCATTTGCTATCATAGAAAATCCTTCTATTCCACATGAGGCATCTAGCACACCCAGATCACTTATCGTTCTGGTTTTCATTTTTTTAGGTTTAGCATGTGACGTAATCTGGGTTGCATATAAAAATAAGCTTACAGATAATTAATAGCCATGCCCTTTCCTATCCCATATCTAATCATTATTATACTGTTGGGTATACTGTATTTTTTTAGAGAAAAGACAGAAGACCCTACAATACAGATAAAATATGAATACATAGCAATCGCTATATTCATATTTTTCTTCGGCTTACGTGGGTATATACTGACGGACTGGATGATCTACTATCCCTATTTTAATGATTTGGAATGGGACAAAATTCTAGATTATTTTGTTTCAGATAAAATTGGCTATGAACCAGGCTTTGCTTTCTTTACAATGACATGCAAAACACTGATACCAAGTTATAATATCTATATACTTATCATTACTGTTTTTAATACCTTTTGCATTGTCAAATTCACAAAACGATACACAGACAGTTTAATATTAGTTCTCATTCTATATATTACATTTGATGGAGTGCTAATAATGGGAAACCTATTACGCAACTCCATAGCTATATCGCTGTTCTTATTGGCAATACCATATTTAGAAGAAAGAAAACCCATCCAATATTTTTCCTTATGCCTATTAGGAATTTCCTTCCATATATCAGCTCTTGTTTATATCCCGCTGTATTTCTTCTTACATAGAAATATCAACAAATGGGTATATCTATCTATCTTTATTTTCATCAATCTCATATTTGTAACACACAATTCTGTAATATTGATTTTGGCAAATCTTCTTGGAGGAGAGGACAATATGGCTGATAAAGTGAAGGCTTACACTGAAGAAATGGACAGCAGTATAGCTATAGTCTCATTGGGGTATTTAGAGCGACTGATGACTGGTATCCTGATTTTTTTATATTACGACAAACTAAAAGACCTACACAACAAGAGTTGTATCATTATTAATAGTGTGCTGATCTATTTTTGTATATTCTTTTTAATGGGGGAGTTTGAAGTTGTTGCTAAACGTTTCGCAAATTTATTTATATATGGATATTGGATTATCTGGATTGATTTATCAAAATGTCTATATTACAAGAATAACAAAAAAATATTTACGTCTTTCATAATTGCCTACTGCATGTTAAGAACATGGAGTTATACAAATAATGCAGGTTTCATGTATGAAAACATTCTATTTGGGTCGCAATCGTACAATGAGAGACTATACTATCACAACAGAAATTTTCACGAAGATTAAAAAGACATATATTATGAACATTCTTTTAGATTTTATTCCATTTCAATATGCGGGTGGCATTGGAGGAGCAGCTAGCTTCACCTACAGAATTACGGAAGAATTATTAAGAAATAGAGGAGAACATGCACTATTTGCTATGTATGACTCACAACTATCTGACGGAAAATTATATTCCTATGAAGAAATTGCCATGAAAAATAATATTATACTTATTGATAGGGCATCAAATCCTCATATACATATCACACTTGATAATAATCATATAGATGTGTGGTTTATAGCTATCGCACAATTTTATGCAGAATATGAACTGAAAAATATTACATGTAAAACAATTATGTTCATTCACGATATTTTTGATATAGAAAGAAATGACACACACATTGATTTGATGACTATGTTTTCTAATCATATATCTAAAAAAGAATGCTTCAAAAGACTCTTTAACGTAATTACTGGAAGATGGCAGAGAAGAAGTAAAAAATGGTATCAGAATATTTTACCTTTATATTTATCTCCAAAAACTGTATCATATACTGTTTCCAATTATACTAAAGAATCTTTAAAATACTACTTTAAAGATTTAAGAAAGAAAGATATTAGAATATGTTATTCGCCACTCAAAAATGTGAAGTTATCTCCTAATATAGAAAATCAACCACTTTCTAAACTTATTGAATCATCAAAACCATATATAATGATGATTGCAGCCGACAGAGAATATAAAAATGCAAATCTGCTTTTAAATGTATTCTCTAAACTAAAAAATGACTTCCCTGATTTAACTCTTCTCACCCTTCATTATGGAAAGGTAATTAATAGTCAACACATTGACATTCCACTGCTGAATGATTCTGACCTAGAATATGCTTATATGCATACCAAGGCTTTAGTATTTCCTTCATTTTTTGAAGGCTTTGGTTATCCACCAATTGAAGCCTTGAAATATAATACACCGACTGTGGCTTCCAATGTTACTAGCATACCAGAAATACTGGATGATACTGGCATTTATTTCTCTCCTTTCTATCCTGCAGATTTGTATAGAGCACTTCGTTATGTTCTTGGCACATATAAAAAAGATGTAGAGAAAATGGAAGGAAGGCTTGCCTATATACAAAATAGGCAAAAAGAAGATTTGCAGTCATTAATTAAAGAAATATTTACACAGAAAATATGAAACCGAAAATAATAGCTTATTATCTTCCACAATACCATCCAATCAAAGAAAACGATGAATGGTGGGGAGAAGGATTTACAGAATGGACTAATGTTGCAAAGGCTAAACCTTTGTTTCACGGACATCATCAACCAAACATTCCAGCAAATTTAGGATTTTATGATTTAAGATTGCCAGAAACTCGCATGGCTCAAGCCACTATGGCAAAACAAGCTGGTATTTATGGATTTTGCTACTGGCATTATTGGTTTGGAGACGGCAAAGAATTATTAGAAAAACCTTTGCAAGCTGTTGTAGAAAGTGGAAAACCAGACTTCCCCTTTTGTATCGGTTGGGCTAACGAAACATGGTATGCAAAAGTGTGGAATAAAGAAGGAAAAAAGAACGGCAAGATACTTATAGAACAAAAATATCTAGGCGTAGAAGATATGATAAAACACTTCATGAGTATTCTTCCTATCATTAAAGATAAAAGATACATTAAAATTGAGAAACGGCCTGTTTTCGTTATTTATCGTCCATTAGATATCAAAGACTTTACATTATTGAAAGAAACATGGAATCAGATGATTAAGGAATACGGAATTGCGGATTCTTTTTATTTTATTGCATATTCTATATCTGACAATGACAATATCAGCATCCGCCAGAAAGGGTTTGACGGAATAAATATGGTTAGAAATGGTGCATACAGATGGAATCGGAATTGCGCAAAGGCTAACTGGCTGAGAATACTCATATACAAATTATTTAATTATCCTCTACGCTTAAAATATTCAACAATGATAAAATATTTTGTAGGAGAAGAAGAAAAGAAACCAAACGTTTTCCCAACAATAATACCAAACTGGGATCATACTCCACGAAGCGGCAGAAAAGGTACAGTATTCGAAGGTATAACAAGTAAACTGTTCAAAAAACATATTCAATCCGTTTTTGATATTGTAAAAAACAAGCCATACGAACAACAATTCGTCTTTTTAAAATCTTGGAACGAATGGGGAGAAGGCAATTATATGGAACCGGATCTCAGGAATGGAACAATGTTTATAGACACATTAAAAGAAGCTATAGAGAAATGTTAGTATTAGACAACTTGATTTTTAGGTGGCAAACAGGAGGTGGTATATCTTCTGTTTGGTACGAATTGTCAAAGCGCATCATAGAACAGTGTCATGATTACATGTTCTATGAATATTCAAATAGTAACAAAAACCATCTACGGAAGAAACTCAGCATACCAAGTAGTCATATAAAGACATTGAGTGATTCCTTTTTTTTCTTGAAAAAATACCTTCCTGTTTCATGTCATATAGACGATACATTCATCTTTCACTCATCTTATTATCGGACTTGTTCTGACAAAAAAGCTATTAATGTTATAACATTGCATGATTTTACGTATGAATACTTCAGATTTGGTTTAACGAAATTTATCCATTGCAAGACTAAATACAAAGCGCTCCGAAACGCTGATTATATAGTTTGCATATCAAACAACACGAAAACAGACTTGGCCAAATTTGTCCCAGATATCAATTTAGATAAAGTGAGTATAATATACAATGGCGTTTCAGAAGAGTATTTTCCTTTAGATGTAAAAAAACAAAATCTTCTACTATTTGTCGGTGCTAGAGATGAATACAAAAATTTCGATTTAGCAGTCATCAGCGCATCTAAAGCAAATATGCCATTATTTATTTGCGGAAAAAAGCTAACAAAAGAAGAAAAAGAACTTCTTGATAAATTTCTACCAAGCAAATATAGGTTTTTGGGGTTTATTAGCAATGAAGAATTAAATACATATTATAATAAAGCTTACGCATTATTGTATCCTTCTAGTTACGAGGGATTCGGTATACCTGTTATTGAAGCACAGAAAGCCGGATGCCCTGTAATTGCAATGAATAGTTCATCAATACCAGAAATAATCGGAAATGATGAATTATTAATTAATGATGCTACACCTGATGCCATTATAGAAAAAATAAACATATTAAAAGATTCGGAAGAAAGGGAAAAAATAGTCAAACTTGGAATAGAAAATGCCAAAAATTATAGCTGGAACAAAACTTTCCAAAATTACCAGAAACTTTACCAATATATCATAAAAGAAAATTTTGGTAAGTTCCAATAAAACTCCTGATATTCCTTATACAAAACAATAATCATATTATTTAAACGTTATAAAGTTAGCAACAAGAGTTTTTATGACCATTCCAACATGAAAGTTTCGATATTAACAGTTACATACAATAGTTCGGCAACCATCACTGATACTATACAATCTGTATTGAATCAGACATATAAAGACATCGATTACTGGATAATTGATGGATGCTCTACAGACTCAACCATGGACATTATTCTCAAGTTTAAAAATCAATTTGGGAATAAACTCCACTATATATCAGAAAAAGACAATGGCATATATGATGCTATGAACAAAGGAATAGAGAAATGCAGGGGAGACATTATCGGTATTCTCAATTCTGATGACTATTTTACATCTGAAACTGTCATTGAGCAAATGGTAAACCATTTTTCTGACGACATTGATGCTGTCTATGGTGATGTTCATTTCATTAATGATAATGAACCTAATAAATGTATTAGGTATTATTCATCCGCAATATTTAAGCCTGGTATGCTCAGATTTGGTTTTATGCCGGCCCATCCTACTTTTTATGCAAGACGTGAGATATTCCAAAAGTACGGAAATTATTCTTTAGATTATAAAATTGCATCAGACTATGATTTAATGGTCAGGTTTTTCTATAAGCATCAAATTAAGTCGAAATACATAAAATTGGATTTCGTTACCATGAGGGTTGGAGGTGTGAGTACAAAAAGTCTCCGCAATAGATGGCTTATTACCAAAGAAGACGTTATCGCCTGCCGCAAAAACGGTTTAAAGACTAATATTATCCTCATCTCATTAAAGTATCTGAAAAAAATTTTTGAAATCAAACTATAATTTAATCAGGTTCCATGAATTAACATTCAAATGGAATATCCAATACAAACCGGGCACCGCTCTTGTACGTTCTGTCCAGATACAAATGAGCATTCAGCTTCTTAGCTAATTCTTTGGCAACTGTCAAGCCCAGACCGATTCCGGGCACAAATCTGTCTATCTTGTAGAAGCGGTCAAAGATGAGCTCTGCCTGATCATCCGGTATACCTTTACCGGTATCTTCCACATAGAAGGACAATTCATTATCTTTCTTCTGATAACCTACGGTAATGCTGCCCTCTCCTGTGAATTTCAGTGCATTATTCACCAATATCTCCATAAGATCCTGAAGATAAATACGTTTCGCACTAAATTGATATGATATCAAGCACTCATCAGGTACTGTAGGATGAAGATGGGGATGCTGCTCTGAAGTGACACTAGCTGCCATCAGACAAATCTCCATGGCATCCACATTCTCTGTGGCACAATCTGACGCACCTACTTGTAAATTATACAGACGCAACATCGTATTCAGTACCAACGTAAGCTGCTCACTACTTGCAGAAATTCCATCCACAACAGATTTCAAGGATTCAGCATCCAACTTCATACTACCTGTCCCTGTAAGCAGTACATCGGCAAATCCGTTCAGTTGATGAAGCGGCGTACGTATCTCATGACTCATATCCTGAATGAAATTGTTTTGTGCATCACGCTCATTCGTGAGCATCTCAGCCTGCTGCTTTAACAATTCTGTCTGTTGCCTTAACAGGTTTGCCTGCTCGGCCTGAAGTTCGGCATTTCTCTTATTGTCTCTGTTTCTTCTTACTAACAGACTGATGACCAATGAAAGAACAGCAATGACTACAACTACTATACAGAGGGTAATGAAAATTGACTGATTTTTGTTATCCAGTTCCAGTTGCTGCATTTCTTCATGGAGGCGATTGTCTTTTATAATCTGCTCAAACTGCTGAAGATCCACAGTAGCCAATGTGCCATAAAGCGAGTCTGTATATAAAGCCAATTTCTTCTGGGCTACATAAGCCTGCTTATAATCGCCCCTCATCTGATAATACTGTGGCAGTAACTGCACACGGCGTTTGACTGGCATTTTGCTCAATAAGTGTTCTACGTTGGAATAATCCTTGTGAATCATATAATGAGCCATCTGCAAAGCTATCCATATATCAGACAATGCATAATCCATCGTGGTCTTCTGCGTATACGCCACTACTCTATTGAAGAAATAATCAGTTTTTGCATAATCATGAAGATTGAAAAAAACATGTCCTTCCAGTAAATCGAAACCGACTAAGACGGAAGGCTCTTTTGTAAGGCGTCGCCCTACATTACAATATTTCAAAGCCAAGCGATTCTGCCCCGTCAGCATATAGCAAACACCAATATTATATAATGCAGAATAAAGTACTGATGAATTATGTCGTTTTTCAAGCTGATACTCTTTCTGAAAACATTTCAAAGCTTCTATATAAGCGAAACGCGCCTTATGGAGATAGCCCCTCATTCTGTAAGAACCTTCTATACCATATTGGCAATGGTCCTTCTGCGCCTGAACATACATTACATTGATTTCATGATTTGCATCTATATAATTATTCTCAATAATAAGTTTATTGATCTGGTAGATACACACATGATAATAGTCCTGATAAGATTGGTG
>DAIRCP010000048.1:0-27184 GCA_036796635.1 Prevotella sp.
TTGTAATCCGTACTCCATTGTGAAGGTGTAGGGATGGTGAAGAGATGGTGAAGGGTCTAAATTACTTAAATTACTGTATTTAAGCAAATTATACAAAAGAAAGTGTAGGGTTGGTGATTTTTCCAAAATAAAAGTGGGAAAAGTTTCCATCCGACTGCCATGCTCTCATACTATTGCCTGATTACTTAATGTTTGTTAAATAATAAGTCGTTTTGGTACAACGTAACGATAAATGCGCTACATTTGCAGTGTACTATTAAAGTAGTACACTAGTAAACGGTATAAAATCATAAAAATATAGATAAGATGATTCATGTAGAAAACATTCAATTCACTTACGCCGGAGGAAAGCATCCGGTGTTGCGCAACTTCAGTCTGCAGTTGGAAGGCAATCAGATATATGGCCTTCTGGGGAAAAACGGTACAGGTAAGTCCACCTTATTATATTTACTGAGTGGACTGCTTCGTGCGGAAGCCGGAAAGATAGATATCGACGGTCATGAACCGAATCGCAGGGAACCGGAACTGCTGGAGGAAATCTATGTGTTGCCCGAGGAGTATGACCTGCCGGGAATGACGCTCGAACAGTATGTGGCGGTGAACGCTCCTTTTTATCCCCGTTTTTCGCGGGAAGTGCTCAATCAGTGTCTCGCTGATTTCGAACTGACAGATTTGAATAAGCTCAATGAACTGTCGATGGGACAGAAGAAAAAGGTGCTGATGAGTTTCGCGCTTGCTTCCGGAACACGGTATCTGCTGATGGACGAACCTACCAATGGACTGGATATTCCTTCCAAGAGTCAGTTTCGCAAGGTGGTGGCTCGCTACATGACGGAAGAGCGTACCGTCATCATCTCCACCCATCAGGTGCATGACGTGGAACAGTTATTGGACCACATCCTCATCCTGAGTGATACGGGATTGCTAATGAATGCTTCTACGAATGAACTCACAGAGAAATATGTATTTGAATTCCGTCAACCGAATGATATGGCGGATGCCCTCTATGCAGAACCCACCCTTCAGGGAAACAGTGTGGTGGCTTCCCGTGGTGACAAGTCCGAGACGCCGCTCAATCTGGAACTACTCTTTACGGCAGTGGTGCAGGGAAAACTGAAATAAGAAAATGAAGTATATACACTTTTAAAAACAGAAGAAACAATGAAGCAATTTAATATAAAGAGATTCGGACAACTCCTGAAATGGTGGGCAATGACCAACCAAGGTTCTCTGATCAAGTTGGCAGGCGGAGCTGTTATCATCACCTTTCTGGTGGAGGTTTTGCTGATGATAGATGTGCTGACAGTAAAAGACGCAGCTTTGGCTTTGTCCCTTGAACAAAGACAGGTTGAAAATATTTCTGGTCTGATGACATTCGTCTTTGCACTCTGTGTAACTTTCAGCGGTAGTTATATGTCTTCCGGACTGAATAAGAAGCAGCACAGAGAAGCTTTCTTGATGGTGCCGGCCACCCAGTTGGAGAAATACATGTTACGTTGGCTATATGTAGTCATCTTGATACCTGTGGGTATCTTCCTTTCTTTCTGTTTAGCGGATGTTTTGCGCATGCTCATCATGTTCGCAATCGGACCTCATGAGTTTGTCTCCGTGCTGTCCGGGTTCTCAAAATCATATGTCATTAATATAGAAGACGGACAATGGTTATGGAGTCTTTCATTCCTTTTCGTTTCTGCATTACTTTTCACGCAGTCTTTCTATATTTTGGGAGGTGTTTTGTTCCGTCGTCATCAGTTTATCCTGACGAGTGTGGCGGGTATTCTCCTTTCAGTGGTAATTATCTACTGTATCTCTTACTTTGCCAACAATAATTTTAAATTGATCAGTGGCACCAATGGCGTGGTAGCGGTTCATCCCTTAACCTATGTCGTCATCGCCGTGAATATCGTGCTCGCTTTGGTGAATTATGGACTCAGTTATTACTTCTTCAAGCGGATGCAGATTATTAATAATAAATGGTTGAACATATAAAATAAAATAGTTATGAAAAGATTTCTTAGTTGTATCCTGGTTGTTTTCTCACTTGTCGCTTTTGCGTCTTGTGTAAGTATGGTGAAAACTCGTCATGTAGGTAAACCTATAACCGTTAATATACCACTTCGTGACTTCAATAACATTGATGCTGCCGGTAGTCTTAATGTGTATTTCACACAAGCTGATTCATTCAGCGTGCGTGTGGTGGCCCCTAAGGAAATGATTGATGAGATGAATATCAAGGTTAGTCATTCTACACTGATAATTGAACCTCGTAAAGATGAGTCATTCATCAGTTTTGTAGGTGACGGTGCTGAGATGAATGTCTATGTCACCGCTCCATCGCTTAATAGTACATCCCTTGCCGGTAGCGGTGATTTCATTATTGATGCTCCTTTGAAGACTAGTCAATTCAAGGCTTCCCTAGCTGGCAGCGGCGATATAAACGTGAAAGACCTGGATGCACAAAGTCTGGATGTAAGTCTGGCAGGTAGCGGTGATGTGAATGTCAATGCCCGACAGTTGGATAAATTGAAGGCCAGTGTAGCTGGCAGCGGCGATATAGATCTGAAGGTAACCAGTTGCAATGTCGCCAACCTAAATGTAGCCGGCAGTGGCGACATCACCCTGAAAGGTACAGTAAAACAACTCAACAAGAATGTAGCTGGCAGCGGCGATATCAACGTCAGTAAATAAAAACGGAAAATATGACATTTAACAGTGATAAGGCAATATACATACAGATGGCCGACCGACTATGCGATGAAATATTGGCCGACAGTTATCATGACAATGACCGCATACCGAGTGTTCGCGAATATGCCGTGATGCTAGAGGTGAATACCAATACCGCAATGAAAGCCTACGATCTGTTGGCCCGTGAGAATGTGATATTCAATAAGCGCGGACTCGGGTACTTCGTTACTCCGGGTGCTAAGGATATCATACTGAAAGAGCGGCGGGTGGAATTCGTGTCGCAGCGCCTGCCGGAGATGTTTCGCGATATGCAACTCATGCATGTAGGCATAGACGATGTGGTGTATGCCTGGACACATTGGGACGGAAATCCTGCAAAAGAATAATAATATCTTATGATACATTTAGAAAATATCAACAAGACCTATCAGGGTGCACAGCCGCTGCATGTGCTGAAGGGTATCAATCTGGATATAGCTAAAGGCGATTTTGTATCCATCATGGGCGCTTCTGGTTCCGGCAAGTCCACCTTGCTGAATATCCTCGGTATTCTGGATAATTACGACTCGGGAGAATACCTGTTGAATGATGTGCCCATCAAGAATCTGAGTGAGACGCGCGCAGCGGAATACCGCAATCGGATGATTGGTTTTATCTTTCAGTCATTCAACCTGATATCCTTCAAGACGGCGGTGGAGAATGTGGAACTGCCGTTGTTCTATCAGGGAGTGAGCAGACGCAAGCGGCATCAGATGGCGATGGACTATCTGGAGAAGTTGGGACTTATCGCCTGGGCGGAACATTACCCCAATGAGCTCTCCGGCGGACAGAAGCAGCGCGTGGCGATTGCCCGCGCGCTGATTACCCGTCCGCAGATCATTTTGGCAGATGAACCAACCGGCGCACTGGATTCCAAAACCAGTGTGGAAGTGATGCAGCTACTGAAACAACTGAACGAAAAGGAGGGGATGACGATTGTGGTGGTGACACATGAAAGTGGTGTGGCCAATGAAACCAATAAGATTATCCATATCCAGGACGGTATGATAGGAAGGATAGAAGAAAACCTGGACCATCATGCGTCACCGTTCGGTGTGAATGGGGTAATGAAGTAACAGATATTAATTATATAAGGTGTATAATGAAAGATATCATTACTGAAATATGGGCTACTGCACGGCATAATAAACTGCGAACCGCTCTTACTGGTTTCTCAGTGGCATGGGGTATATTTATGATTATCTTCTTGCTGGGTGCGGGTAATGGTCTGATTAATGCCCAACTCAATCAGCAGACCCAGTTTCTGGTGAACTCCATGCAGGTGGGCGGTTGGCAGACCGATCATGCCTACAAGGGATGGGACAAGGGACGAAGAATCAATATGCGTAGCGGTGACGTGGAATTGACCAAGGAGGAATTCTCCGACCATGTGGATGATGTGGGGTCTATCGTTTCGCAGAGCAGTCTCTTCATCAGTTATGAGAAAAACTATGTGAGCAACAGTCTCACAGGTGTGGAACCGATATATGTGACCATCAATAAACTCAAGATACGTAGCGGTCGGTTTATCAATCCCATTGATATGAAAGAACGGCGCAAAGTGATGGTGATGGCGGAAGACCAGGTGAAGGTGCTGAGCGCGAATCCCGACGCACTTATCGGTACACACCTCCGTGTTGGCAATATGACCTATCAGTTGGTGGGTATATACAAAAGTAATCCGGGTGAACATAATACGGATGCATTTGTGCCTTATGCCACATTGCGGAGTATCTATGAGAAAGGAGACAGTCTGGATAGGTTTGAATTCACTTTCCACGGTCTCACTACCCAGGCAGATAATGACCAGTTTGAAGCACGTTATCGTCATCGTCTGAATGACTATCATGAGATACATCCCGATGACAAGACAGGTATTTGGTTCTGGAACCGCTATACCAACAATATACAGATGGAGACGGGACTGGGTATTATGCGTACCGCCCTCTGGGTAGTGGGTATCTTCACCCTGTTGAGCGGTATCGTGGGCGTGAGCAATATCATGCTGATAACGGTGAAAGAGCGTACCCGCGAATTCGGAATACGTAAAGCCATTGGTGCCAAACCACGTAATATCCTCTCCCTCATCATTGTGGAAAGCATCATCATTACAACCTTCTTCGGTTATGTGGGAATGCTCTTCGGTATCGGCGCCAATGAAGTGATGAATGTGATAGCCGATAACTCGGTGATGGATACAGGGATGGGGAAGGTACAGATGTTTCTGAATCCTACGGTGGGACTGAATGTCTGTATAGAAGCCACGCTTGTGATGATTATCGCCGGTACCATTGCCGGACTCATCCCCAGTGTCAAGGCATCGCGCATCCGCCCTATTGAGGCATTAAGGGCAGAATAATCAGATGGAGGATATGAAGTATGAGATTTGATATAGATACTTATCAGGAAATACTCGATACGATTACACGTAATAAGAGTAGGTCGCTGCTTACAGGTTTCGGCGTCTTTTGGGGCGTATTTATGTTGGTGGCGCTGATTGGCGGCGGTAACGGACTGCGTGAACTGCTGAAAAGCAATTTTGCCGGGTTCGCTACCAATTCTACCATTGTGTGGTCTCATCCTACCACAAAAGCCTACAAGGGATTCCCCAAAGGTAGGTCGTGGTACATGGATGACCATGATGTGCAGCGCTTGCGCGAACAGATACCGCAGTTGGAGGTGGTCTCACCGGTTACATTTCATAACCAGAGTTTTGCCATTGTTGGACAGAAAAAGAGGAGCACCATGCTCTACGGTGTGTTGCCTGACTATCAGAAGATAATGGAACCGAAACTGAAATATGGCAGATACCTCAATGAGATGGATATCAGACTGCGAAGGAAGGTGTGTGTGATCGGTAAGAAAATTTATGCTGATCTATTTGCCGAGGGAATCAATCCCGTGGGACAGACGGTCCGTATTGATTCCATGTATTACACAGTGGTGGGCGTGGATATCCGAGTGAACAATGGCGTGAATTTCGGTGGTGAGCCCGGTACGACGATTCTGGTGCCTATCACACAGATGCGTGCTACCTATAATATGGGTAATCAAGTACACCTCATTGCTGTGACAGGACGCCCAGGCGTAAAAATGAGTGACGTGACTGATAAGATACGACAGGTGGTTACTCGAGCTCATCAGGTGGACCCGACCGACAAGGAAGGACTCCTTGTATTTAATACGGAACTCATTTTTCAGATTGTGGATAATCTTTTCAAAGGTCTGAATATCATCATCTGGATAGTGGGCATGGGTACGTTGTTTGCTGGTGCTATCGGTGTGAGTAACATCATGATGGTGACGGTGCGTGAACGGACCATCGAAATCGGTATCCGACGGGCGATAGGTGCTACACCGAAGATGATTCTGAGTCAGATTATGATGGAGAGTTTCCTGCTTACGCTTGTCGCGGGTATGAGTGGTATCCTGTTCGCTGTGTCTGTACTGCAAATGGGAGAGATGGCTAATACCACTGACGGTATAGTGGGCGCCCATTTCCAGATAAATTTCTGGTTGGCAGTGTTTGCAGCAGTGGTCATCGGCATCTTCGGCATGCTGGCAGGGCTTCCTCCTGCGATGCGGGCGATGAATATTAAACCCGTGGATGCGATGCGGGATGAATAATTTTTTATAAAATGACAAAATAGAATAATATAAAAGAATATCGATATATGAAAAAGTACAAAAAACTGATTGCTGCGATTTTTGTCGCATTGGTCTTTGTCGGCACATTTGTGTTCCTCTATCAGAAATCACAACCCAAACCGGTAGTCTATCATGAATATACGCCGAAGTTGGCTGATATTGCCAAGACAACCATCATTACTGGTAAGATAGAACCTCGCAATGAGGTGAATGTGAAACCGATGATTAGTGGTATTATCACGGCGCTGTATAAACAGGCGGGTGACTATGTGCAGGCGGGCGACGTGATTGCCAAAGTGAAGGTGATACCGGATATGTCGGCTCTGAGTTCGGCTGACAGTAGGGTCCGTTTGGCGGTGGTCAATCTGAAACAGGCGGAGGTGGACTTTGCCCGGGAGGATGGTCTGTACAAACAGAAACTGGTGAGTGCAGATGAATATGACAAGGTAAGACAGGCGTTGCGACAGGCTCGTGCGGAGAAAACGGCGGCCGACGATGCGATGGATGTGGTGCGCAATGGCGTGTCTAAAAGTGATGCCAGTGCCACTTCTACCTTAATCAGGGCTACGATATCAGGAGTGATTCTGGATATACCTGTGAAGGTGGGTAACTCTGTGATTATGAGTAACAACTTCAATGACGGTACGACGATTGCTAGTATCGCGAACATGAATGACTTGATATTCCGTGGTAACGTGGATGAAACAGAGGTGGGCAGTCTGTCGATGGGTATTCCGATGAAGATTACCATCGGTGCGCTTCAGAATTTGCATTTCAATGCAATATTGGAATATATCTCTCCGAAAGCGGTGCAGAATAACGGTGCCAACCAGTTTGAAATCAAGGCTGCTGTACGTGTGGATAAGGGCAGTAAGGTGCGCAGCGGATATAGTGCCAATGCTGAAATAGTATTGGCGCACGTCAGTAGGGTGATTACTGTACCGGAAAGCACCATCGAGTTCAACGGTGACTCTACGTTTGTCTATCTGGTCAAGGGTAGTGGCGAGAAGAAGATCTATCAGCGCAAACAGGTGGTGACGGGTCTGAGCGACGGAGTAAACATCGAAGTGAAAAGCGGTCTGTCTGTAAGTGACAAGGTTCGCGGTATGGAAATCGTGGCCGACGATAATAATAAGGAGGAATAAGTCATGAAACAGGTGTTGTTTCTTTTAGCGCTGTCTTTCGGGTATGTTGTACATGCCCAGGCGTATGACTGGTCACTCAGGGAATGTATTAACTATGCCCTGCAGCATAATATTACGGTGCAACAGATGGGGAATAAGCAACAGCAGTCGGAGGTGAGTCTTTCAACGGCACGTAATTCCAGACTGCCGAATCTTTCTGCCAATGCTTCCGGTGATTTGACTTTTGGACGTGCACTGAATGCGTCTAATACGTATGTGAACAGGAATACTAATTCTGCCTCTTTCGGCTTGTCATCCAGTACACCACTGTTCACAGGTTATCAGATAGAGAATACCATCAAACTCCAGCAGTTGAATTTGCAGGCTGCCACGGCAGACCTGGAGAAAGCGAGAAATGATATCCGGACGCAGGTGGCTCAGGCTTATGTGCAGATACTGTATCAGAAGGAGATTGCTGCCGTGGCACATCGTCAGGTGAGTATTGACTCGATGCAGGTGGCACGCCTGCAGGCGATGATGAACAGTGGAAAGGCGAGTGGAGTGGAGGTTTCGCAGCAACAGGCGACACTGGCAAACAGTCTGCTGACTGCCACAAAGGCTGATAATGAATTGCAGTTGGCTGTGTTGGCACTCTCACAACTGTTGGAATTGCCTACGCCGGATGGTTTCTCGGTCGTGGTTCCTACTCTGGATGATTTCTCCACCCATGTATCAGGTATGGTACCAGCTGCCGATGCGGTGTATGCAGAGGCTCTGTCTCTGAAACCTGAGGTGCGAGCAGAGCAGTTGCGCTTGCAGGGAACTGATTATAACATCAAGGTAGCACAGTCGGGGTACTATCCGCAGGTGTATTTCAATGCAGGTCTGGGTAGCAATTACTATAAGACGGCGGGTTATGATGCCGACGGATTTGGAAAACAGATGAGTAATAACTTCAATCAACAGTTGGGCGTGAGTCTGAGTATTCCGATTTTCAATCGCTTTTCTACCCGCAATCAGGTGCGAACTGCCCGTCTGGAGCGTGAAAACCAGCAGTTAGCTTTAGACCTGGTGAAGAAGTCGCTTTACAAGGAGATACAACAAGTGTATTATAATGTGACTGCCGCTGCCAGTAAATACCGAAGTAGCATGCAAGCAGTGCAAAGTGCCAAGGATGCATTCACGCTGATGCAGGCCAAATATGAAAATGGAAAGGCGAACATCACAGAGTTTAATGAGTCGAAGAATAATTATCTCAAGGCGGAGAGCGACTGTGTGCAGTCGAAGTATGAATATATCTATGATAAGAGCCTGCTGGACTTCTATCGGGGAAAGGAATTGAATTTCTAATGGTGAGATAATAAGGAATCAAGAATAGAGAATAAAGAATCAAGAATCAAGGAAGTTGTATATTGACGTGTATTTGCATATCAAGAAAAAGCTCCGGCAAACTATACGATGAGTTGCCGGAGCTTTTGTATGGTGTTTAGAAAATTTTATTTAAAGTTCTTCAGTTGATAGAGAGCCTTGAGTGCATATCCCGTCTTGTTGTTGAACAAGGAAGCATTCCACCATGCGGAAGTTACGGAAGTGCTTGCGTTATACTCATTGGCTTCAGGCCACCACCAGAACAAACCGTTCACATTCTTATGTTGTAAGAGCATGGTGATTAGGTCATTGGTGAAGTTGGCTTGTCCAGTCTCGGTATATGGATAAGTGTCTGTATAGTCAAATGTGGTTCCATTGATTGCCCATTGTGAACTATATCCCGTCTCAACAATCATCAATTTTTTGGAAGGATAGGCATTTTCCAGCGTAGTAAGTTCCGTATTGAGTTTAGCAAGATTGCCATGGTAGGCTGGATAATAACTCAGACCGATGATATCATAATCTATCTGTCTGTCTTTCATAGCCTGATAGAATGTATTCACGGCGTAAGTACTGCTCATCTCTGTCTGCAGCACAATCTTAGAGTCTGGACATTCCTCCCTGCAAGCCTTGATGGCATTGGAAAGATATGCGGTAAAATTAGTCCAGTCGGGAGTGGATGAGGCATAGACCTTACCGGAAGGCCAGAGCATACCATAAGTAATCTCATTGCCAGGTTGGATGAAATCTGGTGTTACACCAGCTGTCTTCATCTTTTCCAGACAGTCTGCGGTATAGTCGTGAATCTGTTGTTCCAACTGTTCGATGGTCATGCTGCTCCAAGCGGATGGGGTGGCATGTTGTCCCGGGTCAGTCCATGTGTCACTGTAATGGAAGTCAAGCATCAGCAGGTAACCAGCTTCCTTGATGCGCTTTCCTAATGCAATCACATAGTCAAGATCCTGCACTGCACCTTCTGCCTGATCGGAGCTACTAGCTTTGGAGGGATCGACGAACAGGCGAACGCGCATGGCATTCATTCCCTGCTCTTTGAAGAAAGTAAGTGGTGTAATCACATTGCCGCTGATATCCTTGTAAATGGCATTTTTCTCCTCGTACTTGGTAAGCATGGAGATATCGCCACCCACATATTTCATATCAGGCAGGTGGAGTGTGATACTGTCAATCTTGCTGGTTTCATACACTTTGTTGCCAATAGCTACGTTGGCACCCAGATTACTGAAGACCATCTCTCCGGCGTCTTGTGCAGATACGGTGTTGATGCCTCCTTCATTGCAGATGTATGTCGTTTGGGCAGAAGTCCAACCGAACATCATTGATGCTACCAGTGTCAAGAGAAACTTACTTTTCTTCATACACAGTTATGTTATTTATGCCTGTTGGCTCTTTGTTCGCGGTATTTTGCCTTTTGTTTGGCGCTGCCGCTGCCATGGGCTCCAGTGATGTACTTTTTCTTCTTGGCTTTGGTCTTTACCTTGTCGTCACTCGAATTGTTGCTACCTCCTCGTCCAAAGGAGATACCATTTTCAAGAATAGAATCGAAATCGTCGCTCTTGCTCATACAATTATTTTTTATTGATTAATGATGCGATTAATGATGGAATAATCTGACACCGGTCATCGCCATGGCAATGCCGTATTTGTCGCAGGTCTCAATCACGTTGTCATCACGTACAGAACCGCCAGCCTGTGCGATATATTCTACGCCACTCTTGTGGGCACGCTCGATATTGTCACCGAATGGGAAGAATGCGTCACTGCCCAGAGCTACTTGTGTGTTTTTGGCAATCCATGCTTTCTTCTCTTCCTGGGTAAATACTTCAGGTTTCTCGGTGAAGAAGTTCTGCCAGATACCGTCTGCCAGTACATCATCATGGTCTTCACTGATATATACATCTATCGTGTTGTCTCTGTCTGCTCTGTGGATTCCTTCTTTGAACGGTAATGCCATTACTTTTGGATTCTGACGGAGCCACCAGATGTCTGCCTTGTTGCCAGCCAGACGGGTACAGTGGATACGACTTTGCTGTCCGGCACCGATGCCGATAGCTTGACCGTCCTTTACATAGCAAACACTGTTGCTCTGTGTGTATTTCAGTGTGATGAGGCTGATAATCAGGTCGCGTTTAGCTTCCGGTGTCAGTGTTTTGTTCTTTGTCGGGACATTCTCAAACAGGGAAGGATCGTCCAGTTTTACATTGTTACGGCCCTGCTCGAAAGTGATGCCGAATACTTGTTTGTGCTCGATGGGATTAGGCACATATTCCGGGTCTATCTTGATGACATTGTAAGTGCCTTTGCGTTTTGCCTTCAATATCTCGATAGCTTCAGGTGTAAAATCAGGGGCGATGACTCCATCGCTCACTTCACGCTTCAGCAGTGTAGCTGTTGCTTCGTCACAGGTGTCGCTTAGTGCTACGAAGTCACCGAATGAACTCATACGGTCGGCACCACGGGCACGTGCATAGGCACAAGCGATGGGAGACAGAGGCAATTTCACATCGTCTACAAAATAGATTTTCTTTAAAGTGTCACTCAGAGGAAGTCCTACTGCTGCTCCGGCAGGTGATACGTGCTTGAAAGAGGCTGCAGCTGGCAGACCGGTAGCTGCCTTGAGTTCTTTCACAAGTTGCCAAGAGTTCAGCGCATCCAGGAAATTGATATAGCCTGGTCTGCCGTTGATGACTTCAATGGGTAATTCTCCTTCTTCCATAAAAATACGAGAAGGTTTCTGATTCGGATTACATCCGTACTTTAAAGCTAATTCTTTCATAAGTTTTGTTTCTGTATGATAATGATGGTACAAAATTACTCTTTTTCTTCGAGATATGCAAATGATATGATATGAAAAAAGAGACACAGTTTTTAGGCTATGTCTCTTTTTATCTCTTTTTATCGGATTCTCATTGTCGGATAGTTTAGCTGCGTTTTTCAGCGATACGTGCAGCCTTACCTGTGAGCTTGCGCAGATAGTAAAGCTTAGCGCGACGAACCTTACCAACCTTGTTCACCTCAATGTTGTCGATGTTGGGTGACTCGATAGGGAAGATACGCTCTACACCTACAGTACCAGACATTTTACGAACAGTGAAGCGTTTCTTTTCTCCGTGGCCTGAAATTCTGATTACTACGCCACGATAGAGCTGGATACGCTCTTTAGAACCCTCGATAATTTTGTAAGCGACAGTAATTGTGTCACCTGACTTGAACTCAGGGAATTTCTTGCCGGTTGCAAATGCTTCTTCAGCAACTTTAATTAAATCCATTTTCTTGTGTAATTAAATTTGTTTTATCGTTCCAACGCAACATAACAGGCAACTCGAAACTTCCTGCCAGCGATTACGCCGAAAAGCGGGTGCAAAGTTACAATATTTTAAGCGCATTACAAAATTTAGATGCTCTTTTTTTGCTAAATCCCTAAAATTTAGCTATTTTTGCACAAAACAATTAGATATGAAATATAAATATGTGTTATTCAGCGCTTTAGTGTCTTCTTCTATGATGGTTACTTCTTGCGCTATTCCTTATCATTTGTCACATGTCGATCGTTCGCGTATCCTCATCGATTCTCGTTATGATGCGCATCCTGATGCGACTGCGGCTGCTTTTATACAACCTTATCGTGCTAGGGTTGATAGTGTTACATCTCCTGTCGTTGGAGAGGCTGCTACTGACTTATTGGCATCGCGTCCTGAGAACCGCTTGTCTAATCTGTTGCCTGATGTTCTGATGTGGGCTGCTAAAAGTTTCAATGAAAAGCCTGTATTTGCTGTCTATAATATGGGCGGTATGCGTGCTTCTATCAGTAAGGGTGTTGTGACGATAGGTGATGTGTTGGAGGTTGCTCCTTTTGAAAATAAGATTTGTTTTCTTACGCTTACTGGTGATAAAGTACTTGAATTATTTGCTGATATAGCTGGTGTCGGTGGTGAAGGTGTGAGTCACGGCGTGGAGTTGACTATTAGCAAACAAGGTAAATTGGTCAGTGCTCTTCTGAATGGACAGGAGATTGATCCTAAGGCAAGTTACCGTGTCGTGACCATAGATTATCTGGCACAGGGTAATGATAAGATGGATGCGTTTAAGTATAAGACGGATCTGAATTCTCCTCAGAATGAGTATAATAATGTACGTTATGTGATTATGGATTATTTCCGTGATTCTGCTGCTCATGGCAAGGTTGTTTCATCGGAAATAGAAGGTAGAATTAAAGTAGTAGAGTAGTCTATGAGAATACGAATATATTTAATGGCGCTTTTATGCGTCGTAGCTCTTTCCGGACAGGCCAGAAAGAAGCAGTTGGTTATCCTTCATACGAATGATACGCACAGTACAATCATGCCACTCAATAAGAATCTGGCTGATACTTTGCTCGCTGGTCGTGGTGGTTATCTCCGTCGGGTGGTTGCATTGGAGGATGAGCGTAAGAAATATCCCGATTTGTTGTTGTTTGACAGTGGCGATTTTTCCCAGGGTTCTCCGTATTACAATTTTTATAAGGGTGATGTGGAGATTGGTCTGATGAATATGATGAAGTATGATGCAGCTACCATTGGTAATCATGAATTTGATTTTGGCTTGGATAATATGGCTCGTCTTTTTCGTAAAGCCAATTTTCCTATAGTATGTTCTAATTATGATTTTACTGGGACGCCTGTAGAAGGTACCATTAAACCTTATATTATACTGAAGCGTAAAGGTATGAAAATTGGAATATTTGGCCTTTGCCCTCAGTTGGAAGGTTTAGTTGATAATCGTAAGATGAAGGGCGTGAAGTATCTTGATCCGATTGAAAAAGGGAATGAGATGGCTGCTTTTCTCAAGAAAAAGAAAAAATGCGATTTGGTAATCTGTCTTTCGCATCTAGGTTGGGATAATGATGGCTTGAATGATCATGTATTAATCAGTCATACAAATAATATTGATGTCGTTCTTGGCGGACACTCCCATTCTTTTCTGACCAAACTTGAGTATGTGAATGATGCTTCCGGTCATCCTGTTGTTGTGGATCAGAATGGTAACCATGCTCTCTTTGTAGGTAAATTGCTACTTGATATGGACAATACAAGACATATTCTTTTTTAAGTTTTTTATTGTTATAGATGACTTGTCCTTTTACTGAATATTTTATTCGAAGTAGAATGTGAGAACAATCATCTTGCTTGCGGCCTTATTCACGGAAGTGGTATAAGGTCGCATTGTTTTGTCTTGTATCTCATTCGCATGATTTTGGTCATAGCTGTTTGTCAGGCCGTAGCAGAATTTGAGTTCTGGTATCAGCTTGAAGAACGGTAGGTAGAAGTCGCATCCTAATCCTACTTCTAGCATCGTATCATATTTCTTCAGTTTGATGAAGTCCTGGTCTTTACCTGTAAGATTAATCATCGGATTGATACCTGCCATGATGTAAGGACGATAATTGTTAAATCTTTGCGCTGCGAATTTAATATCGATAGGCAATGATACATAGGATGTTTTTAGCGATTGGTATTCTTGATGGAAAGTTCCGTCTTCATTCTTTTTACTGAGATTGGTAAATGTGAGATGTTTACCGCCGAAGTGCATCGTAGGTGTAAATCTTAGTGAGAAGTGATTGCTGAGTCTTGCTTCTGCCAGTACTCCTACGCTGATGCCTGGATCCCATTTGTCATCCTCGCAGACGATGGTCTGCATTTCTCCTGTCTTATTTCCGCTTTCATCCAATACAGGCTGTGGACCTACATTCTGTAGTTCCAAATCCTGTGTTTGGAATCCCACTAGTATTCCAAAGTGCAGTGGTCTTAAGTCAATGTACGGTTTGTTTTGTGGAATTCTGTCCTGTGCGTACATGCTTACTGCTGTGATGCAGACTATGATGGCTGATAATAATCTCTTCATATAAGATAATAACGACATTTTAGCTTAGTTATTATATTTTGATTTATTTCGATAAAGTATAAATAATCAAAATATCTACCTAAAATTAGGTAGATATCGAATTTATTTATTACTTTTGCATTCTAAAATTATTGGTATTAATTTAAAATTTATATTATTATGGCTTACGTAATTGGTGATGACTGTATCGCATGCGGTACATGTATCGATGAGTGTCCTTCTGGAGCTATCTCTGAAGGCGAGAAGTATTCAATTAATCCTGATGTATGCACTGAGTGTGGTACATGTGCTGATGTTTGTCCTTCAGAGGCAATCAGTCTTCCTGCTTAATTGATATTTCATCAAGCAATATAAAGTCTCCTTCGTGGAGGCTTTTTTTTTGCTTATTCTTTTTGATGTAATATTAAAAAAGAGCTGCTTCCTTTTGGGTGCAGCTCTTTTTATGTTGATTGTTAAGCCTGTTATTTCATTGCGCTTATAGCTTCTGTTGCCACTTTGTTGGTAGGATCTATTTCCAGAATCTTATTCCAGTAGCTCTTTGCTGTCGACTTATCATTCTTAATCTGATAGACATTAGCCAGATACCAGTATGCACGAACTAATTTAGTCTTGTCATTTGCATCGAGTTGCTCTGTTTTGGCTTTGTTTTCTATCACTTCTGCTAACTGGTTGAAGTAGGGCTGTGCACGGAAATCTTTCATGGTAGGATCCATGGCTGCATTCAAGTCACCTCTCTTGCTCAGTGCGTAAGCCTTTACATCAAAATCATTGGGGAATTTTTCCATCAGTTCCTTGTAAACATTGTCTGTATTCACAAGTTCTGCTTTCTGTTGCTCACCTTTCAGGTCAGCTGCGTGACTGTAGTAGATGTTAGCCAGACCTACATAGTCGTTGGCTGTCTTGCTGCTGGTACCATTCATGTAGTTGTTGTACTCCTTAATGGCATTCACGTAGTCACCTTTTTTGAGGTATGCAGTAGAGATATTCTTATAGATATTATTGATAGCGTCTTTATCTCCTGTACTTACCTGCATGGTTTTTCTGAACATGTTGATAGCGTTATCATAGTCCTTCTTCTCCTGATATGCAGTTGCGTAGTTGATGTAGTCCAAGTCCTTGAGTTCTACAGAATCAGATTTATTGAAGAGACGGTCACCATATATAAGAGCTTTGTCGTAGTCTTTCAGTGCTATTGTGTTGATCAATGCAATACGGTTGAGGGAGGCATTTCTTGGGAATCTTTCAAGTCCCTTCTCTGCGATAGAAAGACTCTTGTCATATTGCTTGTTCAAGTTGTACATCAGACCGAAACTAGCAAAGTTGTATGCATCCATCTTGGCAACGTCAGCTTTTTCGTAATACTTGATGGCATCTTCTATTTTGCCATTGCGCTCGTATAATTGTGCAATTTGGATGTCAACAGGCTCACTTGGTACTGCTTTCCTTAATTCTTCCAGTTTGGCAACTGACGACATAAAACTCGTCTTACTGTTAATGACTGCGTATTTTCTGTAAGGCTCAGGATTAGTCTTGTCGAAATAAATAGCCATTTCATACATACCTGCTGCTGTACCGCCATCATCTTTAACTTGTGCGATATCACCTTTCAGTATATAAGCAGGAGCGTACTCTTTTTTAGCTTTGATAGCCAATTCTGCGTACTTAGTTGCATTTGCTGTATCCTTGATAGACAGATAAGCCTCACCTATACCTACCAGTACTTGTGGGTTCTTCTTGTTTTGTTTGAATACATTCTTTACCTGATCTTCGGTATCTGCAGCTTTACTTTTAATCACGTTAGTGATGGCTGTGATGGTTGCTTTTGCTTCATCTTGTGCCATAACTGGGGCGCTGATTGTCATCATCAGGGCACCCATCATAAGATATTTAATAGCTTTCATAATTCTGCTGTTTGTTGGTTTAATACATTTGTTATTTAACCTATTGACGTTTTGAATTCTAAAAAGTTTTTTTTATTCACTTACATTAACTTCTCTCACTGTCATGTCACCTCTTCTGGGTAAAAGACCTGATTTGAATATAATTAACTGTCCCTTTGGCGATTCTACAAAATGTGCGAATCCCCATGGTAAACCGTTGTTAGGGTCATTTAGCAGTGCATAGAGTGTTCTGATCAGTGGATACATTCCATTGTATATATAATATTGGTAGGGTTTGAAACTGTTTCCCGGTGTTGCAGGATGCAGTTTGCTGACCGACATTACTCGGATGTTTCGTTTGAATGTTACATTTGTTGTGTCTCTCTTGTCATTCAGCCAGTTGGAGCCGATAATTCCGATGGAGTTAGGATGCTTCTCTACGAAGTTGATAACCTCTGATGACTTCTTGACAGCGTATATATTGGGACTGTTGATAGGTTTTCCACTCAGCAGTGAGTCAACACAATAATGTACGGTACTTGATTTACTATTATCGAATACCACTTCTATATCACCCATTTTCGATTTGGGAAATACCTTGCTCCATTTTGATTGCTTGCCACTCAGTATGGTCTTGATATCCTGAATGGAAATACATGTATCCGGATTGCTCTTGTTGACAATGAGTGCTAATCCATCAAATGC
The DNA here is from genome assembly GCA_036796635.1 of Prevotella sp. Lineage (GTDB taxonomy): Bacteria > Bacteroidota > Bacteroidia > Bacteroidales > Bacteroidaceae > Prevotella. The sequence goes on from DAIRCP010000048.1 coordinate 17,351, forward strand.
AAATGGAATTGATCTAGGTATGAATTTACGGTTTCTTAAATTTTCTAGTTCACTTGGTTTGTAATCACGTGATGTAAACATCAGCATGACTTTACCGTTCATGAGCATGTTGATACCGTCTATTTCGTTTGTATAGATAGGAGTAACTTTTGCTTGTGGATACATTGCTTGGAATACTGCTATCTGTTCATTGATGATAGGACTAAAACTTTCATCAGAGGCAAAAGAAATTGCCCCTGATGAATAAGTATCTGTTCTAACGTTTTTTTTGTCCTTGTTGCTGCATGACAGTAACAAGGTGCAAACGATAGATAATCCAACAAAGATGTTGAATGTTTTATTGTTCATATTACTGAAGTCTGAATGTTACAGGTACAGTGAATTTAACACGTACAGCAGAACCGTTCTGCTTACCAGGAATCCAGTTAGGCATAGTTCTTACCACACGCATAGCCTCACGGTCAAGTGACGGGTCAACTGACTTGGCTACCTTTGTATCGGTGATAGAACCATCGCGCTCCACCACGAATGTTACGATGACACGACCCTGCACACCATTTTCCTCTGCTACTACAGGGTACTTGATGTGAGAAGAGAGGTAATCAAACAAAGCACTCTGTCCACCAGGGAACTGTGGCATCTGTTCTACCACGTCGAATACCTTATTCGTTTCTTCCTCAACTTTCGGTTTTTCGTCAACGACTACTTCCTTAGCTTTGAGCACTTCACCTGCTGCCTCATCATTACCTTTTACATCGAATGAACCGATGGCGGTATTAGTTTTGGCAAGGTCTTCCTGCGATTTTAATTCATCCTCAGGCTTCACATCTTCATCCTTCTTGATTTCAGGAGCGGTAAATTTCACAGAGCTTTTTACTTTCTCTACTACTTTCTGCTCTTCCTGCATCTTAGGAGGTGTCTTACGATCCACCTTGGCTTCTTTCTTCTGGGCCAACTTTGAGAGCTCTACATCGGTCTCAATACCTACATTCTTATTCATGGCATTCTCAATAGCACCCTTTACGAATACAATTGCGATGATACCAACAATAATCAGCAGGGTAATGATGATGGCTTTGAGGTTACGGCTACCTGTAGTTCTACGGATATCATAAGCTCCATAAGCCTTATTCTTACCATCAAAGACGAGGTCGGTCCATGTATTATCTAACAGATCTATTTTTGACATAGTTCTTTATTTTAATAGTTTACATTATTTGACGCCCTTCAGCTTAAGCAGCTTCTGGTCATCAGGATTAACCTTATCAATGACATATTTACCGATACTGCAAATCTGCATTTCATCAAGAGCTTCAACCATATTGTTATAGTTGGCTGTATCCATAGGTTTGATAATCACTGTCAGTGTTGCAATTTTCTGACCATTTATCATACCTTCCTTCAGTTGACTTACAGCATCCTGATAAGCTTGCTTATGCTTTGGATCGTCTTTTTTCGGATCTATTGCATGCTTTGCATCCAAGTCTTGTTTAGCCTTCATGATTTGAGCTACAGGATTGTAACCCTCCTCAACGGTGTGCTTAATCAATACCTGACGTAAGCCTTTAGGACCATAAGTCGTTTCCTTCATACAAGTAGGATCATCGAATTTTGGCAGACCTTCAATATAGTATAACTTATTGTTGGAAGCCAAGTACAGTGTGATGGTGTGAGATGCCTTTGTTACGGTTTTATCCTGTTTGGTGAGGTTATTATCGTTGGTAGGCATAGTCAACTGCATCGCCTGTGGTTTACTCAGAGAGGTACAGAGCATGAAGAATGTAATCAGAAGCATCATCATATCCACCATAGGCGTAAAGTCTACGCGGACACTCATTTTCTTTTGTTTGCTTTGTTTTTTCTTAGCCATACTTTATTCCTCCGCTTTTTTATACGATGTAAGCAACTGATAACGGTTTTCGTTCATGTCCTGTAATTCAGACATCACAGTCTTAACGGCCTTATAAGAGGTCTTCTGGTCTGCCTTGATACAGAGCTTCAGGTCAGGATTCACTTCTTTTGCGCTCTTCACCCAAAGCTGGAATTCGCTCATATCCTTCTTGCCGCCAGCCATGATGCTGTCGGTAGGAATACCCAGCATTTTCAAACCATCTGCCATCTTCTGTCTTGGAAGAGACAGGTATGCAGTCAGTTTGTCCATCGGGGCACCGAACTGTGCGTCTTCCTTGAACTTCTTTGTCTGCTCTTTGCTCAACTGGATGCCGAACTTATCGGTCATCGTGCTGAGTGTGGCTTCCAAATCCGTCACCTTATCCATACTCATGAATACCTTACCGTTGGGATCAACGGTGATATTCAGTACGTCTGCAGTAGGCACTTTCGCTTCTGTCACAGAACCTGGTGTGTTCACCTTCACAGGGTCGTTCTTCACAAATGTTGAGGTCAACATGAAGAACGTCAGAAGGAGGACCATCACGTCGGACATTGGCGTCATGTCTATCCAGACATCATTCTTTTTAATTTTTACTTTACCCATAGTGATAAATGTTTAAAGGGTCAGCAAAAATTAAGCTTCTTCTGCGTGAGTAGCTGCGTAAGTCTGTGCAATTGAATAACCAATCTCGTCCAATGCAAAGGTAATCTTATCAATACGGTTGGTGAAGAAGTTGTAAGAGATAACAGCGCACCAAGATGTACCGATACCAAATGCAGTATTGATCAAGGCCTCAGAAATACCAGTTGACAGTTCGAGTGAGTCACCACCACCACCAGCTGCCAAAGCAGAGAATGATCTGATCATACCGATTACAGTACCGAGAAGTCCGGTAAGTGTACCCAGTGTAACGATTGTTGCGATGATTGGGAGGTTCATCGTCATTGTAGGCATCTCAACTGCGATAGCCTCTTCGTGAGCCTGCTGAATCTTTGCAATCTTCAATTCTTTCTTCACACCTGTAGTCTTGTCTACTTCTTTGTAAGCCAAAACACTAGCGCGAACGATGTTGGCGATAGAACCACCCTGTTTGTCACAGTCTGTCAAAGCCTGATCGAAGTTCTGATCCTTCAAATCCTTCTTGATAACAGCTAAGAACTTAGACAACTTTGCCTTACCAATACATTTGCTCAATGAAAGAACACGCTCGATTGACATAACGATAACGGTCAGCAACAGTGTGTGGATTACAGGTACGATAACACCACCCTTGAAGATTGTACCGAAGATATCCAGAGGAGCACCTTCTGTTGTACCACCTGCGAAGTGGGATGCATTACCCAAATTGTAGTTGAAGTTTAAGAATGCGATAATCGCACAAGCTACGATAATCCAGATTGCGTCTTTTACGCCGATGCTGCCCTGCTTCTTAGCTGGAGCGGCTTTTGTCTGTGCATTTGCCATAATTTTTAATTTTTTAGTTATTTATAAATTTTAAAGTTGTATATATTTTCTAGCTTTTTCTGATACGAAATTAAGCGAAAACTAATTATTTAGCTTCGCTTAGTTTCAGGATTGCGAGGCAAAGATAATAATTTCGCTTGTACTACGTGAACAATTAATATCTTTTAACGCGATGATTATTTGTTTTCTATGCGAATTTGCACAAATAGTATCATCCCTTACTTGAGTTTAGAGAGCGCCTCCTTGATTCTGTGCATAGCTTCTACGATGTTTTCATCACTTGTGGCGTAGCTCATTCTGAAGCAGTCGGTATCTCCGAATGCATCTCCACCAACGGTTGCCACATGGGCCACCTCCAGCAGGTACATGGCAAAGTCGGTAGATGTATTTATGGTTCTTCCGTCCACGCTCTTTCCGAAGAAACTTGAGCATTTTGGGAACAGATAGAAAGCACCTTCAGGTACATTCACTTCTAGTCCTGGAATATCTTTTGCCAATTTCACTATAAGGTCGCGGCGGCGTTCAAATGCCTGGCGCATTTCTTCTACGCAGTCTTGATTGCCATTGTAAGCGAACTCTGCAGCCTTTTGGCTAACTGAACAAGGACCGCTGGTGTATTGTCCCTGCAGCTTGTTGCAACCTTTTACAATCCATTCCGGAGCTGCTATGTAACCGATTCTCCAGCCAGTCATGGCATAAGCCTTGGATACACCGTTGACGATGATGCTGCGTTCCTTCATGCCTGGGAACTGTGCGATACTCTCGTGACGTCCGATATAGTTGATATGTTCATAAATCTCATCTGCTAAAACATAGAGATCTTCATGTCTTTTGATGACTTCTGCCAGTGATGCAAGTTCCTCCTTGGAGTAAACGCTTCCCGTAGGATTGCTTGGAGAGCAGAGTATGATCATTCTTGTCTTTGGGGTGATAGCCTTTTCCAACTGCTCGGCGGTCATCTTGAAGTTCTGATGGAATCCGGCCTCTACGATGACGGGTTCACCACCTGCCAGTTTCACCATCTGTGGATAAGATACCCAGTATGGAGCAGGGATAATCACTTCTTCACCCGGATTGACCAGTGCCATCACCGTATTGCAGACGCTCTGTTTGGCACCGTTGGATACCAGTACCTCGCTGATGGAATAATCCAGTTTGTTTTCACGCTTGAGCTTGGCAACAATTGCTTTTCTGAGGTCAGCATAGCCGGGAACGGGAGAATACTTGGAATAGTTGTCGTCCACTGCTTTTTTGGCGGCCTGTTTTATAGCCTCAGGAGTGTTAAAGTCCGGTTCACCCACGCTCATATTGATGACGTCGATGCCCTGAGCTTTCATTTCTGAACTTTTTTGCGACATAGCCAATGTGGCTGATGGTGCAAGTCTCTGTAAGCGGTTTGATAATTGTGCCATATTCAATGCATGTTGTTTGATTATAACTGCAAAATTAAGCAATTTATTCTTTTTCCCGTCATGTTTTCTAGCAATTTTAACTATTTATGGCGAAAAAAGTAACAGAATGCCCTTATTTTAAGTGTAGCGTATGTCCCATGCGCTCTTTTTTGGTGGTCAGGTAGCGCAGGTTATACTGATTGGGAGTCACCTCTATGGGGATATTCTCTACGATTTTCAGTCCATAAGCCTCCAGACCCACACGCTTCACGGGATTGTTGGTCAACAGGCGCATTTTGTGTACGCCCAGGTGTCGCAGCATCTGTGCACCGCAACCGTAGTCGCGCTCGTCGGGCTTGAATCCAAGATGTACGTTGGCATCCACGGTGTCGTATCCTTCTTCCTGCAGTTTGTAGGCTGCAATCTTATTCATCAGACCGATGCCTCTGCCTTCCTGCTGCATGTAGATGATAACCCCTTTGCCCTCTTTCTCGATGGCTTCCATCGCTTTGTGCAGCTGTTCACCGCAGTCGCAGCGCTTGCTTCCCAGTATATCTCCTGTTGCGCAAGATGAGTGTACGCGTACCAGTATAGGTTCGTCTTCTTTCCATTCGCCTTTGATGAGTGCCATGTGCTCCAGACCGTTGCTGGCCTGACGGAACGGTATCAGTTTGAAGTGCCCGTATGCTGTAGGCATATCTACCTCACTGCCCACTTCTATCAGTGATTCTTTCTTGAGCCGGTAGGCAATCAGGTCTTTGATAGTGATGATTTTCAGACCGAACTGCTTGGAAAATTCTATCAGTTGTGGCAGTCTGGCCATCGTACCGTCTTCGTTCATGATTTCCATGAGTGCACCTACGGGATAGAGTCCTGAGAGTTTGCACAGGTCCACAGCGGCTTCTGTGTGTCCGCTACGACGGAGTACACCGTTGTCCTGTGCGTATAGTGGATTGATATGTCCGGGTCTGCCGAATGTCTGTGGGGTAGAGTCGGGGTCGGCAAGTGCCTTGATGGTCTCTGCGCGATCGTGTGCAGATACACCGGTGGTGCAGCCTTCCAGTTTGTCCACAGTAATGGTGAATGGGGTGCCCAGCATAGACGTGTTTTCTGATACCTGATGCGGTAGGTCCAGTTCTTCGCTTCTGCTGATGGTAACAGGTGCACAGAGCACTCCGCGTGCATGTTTCAACATGAAGTTGACTTTCTCTGCTGTGATTTTCTCTGCAGCGACAATCAGGTCACCTTCATTCTCACGGTCTTCATCGTCAATGACGATGACGAATTTACCTGCTTTGAAGTCTTCCAAAGCATCCTCTATTGTGCTTATTTCTGTATTCATACTTGTATCTGTTTTTACCTTATTTATATATATGTATATTTTGGCGCCTTTATGAGTATAACTCTGGGCGGTTGTCTATTCGTTCTGTAATGTTCTCGCAGGCACGTCTGATGAGTTTCAGGTCCTTCATCAGTCTCAGTCTGTAGCGTACCATGCGCAGATAGAAGAATAATCCCAGCGGGATGATGATACCTGTAGCGAGATTAGCCCATTTATTTTTGAACGGACGGGTATGTGCATGGGTGGCCACGAAAGGAATCGTGTTCAGTTCGTGCAGGATAATCTTGTCCTTGGAGTTTCCTAAGTCCTCTATCACCTTCTCTAGTCTGTTGCTGATGTCTCTGATGGACCTGTCGTCGCCTTGATGGAAGAACACCTTGATGGGGTTAGGTGCTTTCAGCAGGTTGTGGGCTTTGGAATATGCTACCACCTTGTCGTTGATATCGAGCAGTGCCATCTTGTCGTTCAGATATTCTGGATCATTGATAATCACCTCTTTCTTGAATATATGTCGTTTCTGTCGGATACCGAACAGTCGGCAGAAGAAGTGCTTATAGAGGTCGAAGTTGAATACCGTAGAGTCATTGTTGGCTTTATAGGTGAAGAACACGGCAATTGGGGCCAATACGGCTGTTCCCAGCAGTTTGCCGAACCATACTGTCCAGTTGTCGTCTCGTGCCATTTTCATACCGGAGTTGTCAAATATATAGAATACGATGAACACGAGTACCGATATGATGACAGGCACACCGAGTCCTCCCTTACGGATGATTGCACCTAGCGGCGCTCCGATGAAGAAGAATATGATACATGAGAGCGACAGTGTGAACTTATTGATGGCCTCAAGCTGGTGCAGACGCACATTCCTGCTCAGGTCGGCAGAGTAGTCACGCTTCATCTGCAGGTCTTGCTGCGTCATCTGAATCTCATTGATGGCAGCTTTCACCACTTCTTTTTTGTCCATCGGGTTCAACTTGCTGAATAGTGTGTCTATGTTGTCACTGGCAGTTTCCTGTGCAACGAGTTTCCTGATTTTTGCCGAGTCATTCCGCTGGAGCGGTGGTCGGGAATAAGAGAACTGTAAGGCATTCTTATAGAACGAGTGTCCCACGCTGTCATTATATTCCTTGATGGAGTCAAGGTCGGTGATAATCTTCGACAGACTTTTCGATCGGGCATCAGCGGCAATACCGCCCACATCTGCCATATTGAATCCACCATCGAAGTCTAGCACAATACGTTTGCTTCCGAAAGTTTCCCTCCTATAAGGTACAGATGAACTGCCGGCGATGTCCTGCGACTGCATATTCTCAAACCATTCACCGTTCCATAGGTGGAGCAGCAGGTGCTTTTTCTCTGCAGTGGACTGTAGCATACCGGAATCTGCCAGAATAATGGCTGCATCTTCGTAGCTCTTTTGTATCCGGTAAATCATGATGCCATATAGTTTGCCGGTTTTCATATCCTTCTTTTGCACATAGATATTGCAGTTAGGTATTCCATCGTAGAATACGCCCTCAGGGATTTCCAGTTCAGGACTCTTTTGCTTCATGGACAGCAGTAACTGTCCGAACGACTTGTTAGCCTCTGGTCCGATGACATTCTGAAAATAAAAAGAGGTGAGGGATACCAGAATTACGATGGCTATGAGTGAGCGGAACGACTGCATCAGCGAAATGCCGGCAGCCTTGATGGCGGTCAACTCAGAACTCTCACCCATATTACCGAAAGTAATGAGTGATGAAAGAAGAATAGCTAGCGGAAAGGCCTGAGGCATCAGCATCAGACCCATATACCAGAAGAACTGGGCCATGATTCCCAGTGACAGTCCTTTACCAATCAGATCATCCACGTAACGCCACAGGAACTGCATCATCAGCACAAACTGACAGATAAAGAAAGTTCCGACAAACAGTAGTCCGAACTGCTTGGCTATGAATATATCCAGTTTTTTAATTCTCAACACAGAAGAAATTTCTCCTTATTTATATATCGTTATATTCAGTTTCTTTTGCTTTGCGAGCATTACAGTCCACTTACCTGGTGCAGTCGCTCCAGGTCGCTGGCCCATAGTTCCTTCAGATCGCCTATGTCATCAGGCTCAGCATAGTCGGTGATGAGCAGCACCAAGTTGCCGGTTATTTCACTAGCCTGGATTCTGAGTTCCCAATAAGATTCTTCATCTTCGTGATAGTCCCACCTCATTTTTATAAAGCGGTTTTTCTCCTTTTCCAGAATCCGTGATGACTTCGTGTCACGGTCAGTCCATGGTTGCCCCCATGTAAAGGTCAAGGTATCGCCGTCTTGCATCACTTCGTCGGCTATCCATTTCTGTAGTCCAGGCGCAGTACTAATCAGTTCCCAAATGATATTGGGTGATTTCGTTTGCAGTGGATATTCAAGATTGAATTTTTCTTCTTTCATACGTACTTCGTGCTCGTATTGTTTGTTCTAAACTCGCTTAGACGGCACAAAAATACAATAATTTATCTGAAATACCATATTTTTTTCGAGAAAAGTTTTGTTTATTGGAAAATTAGTATTACCTTTGCACCCGCAAACAACGTAATGGCGGGATAGCTCAGCTGGTTAGAGCGTCGGATTCATAATCCGGAGGTCGTGGGATCGTGGCCCACCCCCGCTACATAGTTGCAATGACTTGATATGAAAAGAGTTACGAAGAAATTCGCAACTCTTTTTTGTTTTCTTAATATTGGCGCGTGAAATTCAGGTGGCATTTTTTAAAAAAGCTGTCTAGAATATTTTTATTTGCTGTATTTGCATTTCTTAAATTTAAATATATCCTGCTCAATTCAATTATACCAGTAAATCAAAGAGAAAACGTTTAGTGCTTTTTATATTCTTGTCTTCGGCAATCGCATTATTAGCCCAAGAGTCCTATAATTGTGAGAAAAATATCTGTTACTTGCAGAAAAATGGCCTTGCATTAATTTGTTAAAAGAACGCTTCTTTTAGAATGCGTTCTTTTATTGATCTAATTTGATTACAGTGCATAATTTTGCTACATCTTCCTCAAATGTATCCCTATTCTTTGCCTTGTTTTTAATGGCAGAGCGGTAATTGTAGATAGTTCGTGGAGTATAAAATAGCAATGCAGCTATTTCTGAACTTTCTTTGATACCTAAGCGAATCAGTGCAAAAATTCGGAGTTCTGTGGTTAGCATGTTTGATATCGTAATTTCTATTTGTTCATTTTCTTTTAGTAGTAAGTTGAATTCGCTGACGAACGACGGGTATAAATCAAGAAAAGCGCGGTCAAACCGGTGAAGGAATGTGGCTGCATCGTCTTCCGAGAGTTTTGATGATGAAGTAGTGCTTAATAGCTCGTTGACTTGGTTGGCCTTGATTTTTCTTTTGACGAAAAGCTCAAATTTACTTAGCTTATCTATATATTTTGCACAAAGGTCTATATATATTTTGGCGAGTCCCTCTCTACGTGAATTGGTGTCAAGCAGTTGCTTGTTCAGTCCATTCAGTTTTTCATTAAGCGATTTCAGCATACCATTACTATGTGACAGTTCTTTCCTTCTTGATGTCAGCAGCTTATTCTGTCTGAATACAAAATATAATAAGAAAAGCATAGCTAGAACGAGTACGGAAATTACTGCTAAAGCCAATCTCATCATGATTACCTGTTTGGTAACCATCATTTGGTAAGTGGAAACAATTAACGGTAATTTTTTGGAAACTTCTAGAATACGAAGACGGCTGTTATATCCTTT
>DAIRCP010000049.1:0-26201 GCA_036796635.1 Prevotella sp.
TTGCGGAGAGAGAGGGATTCGAACCCCCGGTACCTCTCGGTACGACGGTTTTCAAGACCGTTGTAATCGACCACTCTACCATCTCTCCTTTTACTCTTGAGAGTAGCTCTGGTCTAAAAGCGAGTGCAAAGGTAAGGGTTATTTTTGATACTTGCAAATTTTTGGCCTACTTTTTTTGCTATGTGCCACTTTTTTTTTAATTTTGCACGATGATTTATCCAGAAAACTTTGAAAACAAGATAGGATTCAATGAAATCCGTACGCTCATCAAGCAGCGATGCCTGAGCACACTCGGTAAGGAAGAGGTGGACTATATCGCCTTTTCCACGGATGCTGACTGTATTAATGAATGGCTGGAACAGGTGAGGGAGTTCCGCAGACTGCAGGAGACTGCCAATGATTTTCCTCTTAACTTCTTCTTCGATGTGAGGGAGGCGGTGAAGAGACTCCGACTGGAGGGCACACACCTGGAGGAAAATGAACTGTGGGACTTGCGCCGCTCGCTGGAGACTATCAGCGGCATCGTGGCTTACCTGAACAGGGCTGAGGATGAGACGGAAGATGAGAATGGCGAGATAACCCGCAGCTACCCGTATCCTGCTCTGCAGCGGTTGGCGGCTGATGTGCTCACTTATCCTGCCATCCTCCGCAGAATAGACAGTATCCTGGACAAATTCGGTAAGATTAAAGACAGTGCTTCCATGACTTTGGCGGGCATCCGCCATGAACTGGCGCAGACGGAAGGCAGCATCTCGCGTACCTTATATAGTATATTGCGCGGTGCTCAGCAAGACGGGCTGGTGGACAAGGATGTGACGCCTACCATGCGCGACGGCCGACTGGTGATTCCGGTGGTGCCTGCCCTGAAACGCAAAATCAGGGGTATCGTGCATGATGAGAGTGCCACGGGTAAGACGGTGTTTATAGAACCGGCTGAAGTGGTGGAGGCGAATAATAAGATACGCGAACTGGAAAGTGCGGAGCGACGCGAGATTATCCGTATCCTTACGGTGTTTGCCGATGAGGTGCGCCCGCATGTGCCCGAACTGCTGGCTTCGTATGATTTCCTGGGCAAGATAGATCTGATCCGTGCCAAGGCTGAGCTGGCGCATCTCACTCAGGCGTTTGAACCCAAGGTGAAGCCTTATCCGCATATCGACTGGATACGTGCCATTCATCCGCTGCTGCAGCTGTCACTGGACAAGCAGCAGAAGAAAGTGGTGCCGCTGGATATCATGCTCACCCGTGAACAGCGCATTCTGATTATCTCCGGTCCTAATGCCGGCGGTAAGTCGGTCTGCCTCAAGACGGTGGGCCTGTTGCAGTATATGCTGCAGTGCGGCATCTCCATTCCTGTGGGCGACCGTTCCACTACGGGCGTGTTCCAGCATCTGATGATTGATATAGGTGATGAGCAGAGTATAGAGAATGACCTGAGTACTTACTCCAGTCATCTGCTCAACATGAAGAATATGATGAAGCAGGCCAATGACAGTACGTTGCTGCTGATAGATGAATTCGGCGGCGGTACTGAACCGATGATAGGTGGTGCCATTGCTGAGGCTGTGCTCGGACAGTTCTGCAAGAAGCAGGCGATGGGAGTGATTACCACGCACTATCAGAACCTGAAGCATTTTGCCGATGATCATGAAGGGGTGGTGAATGGTGCCATGCTCTACGACCGACATGAGATGAAGGCGCTCTTCCAGTTGGCTATCGGTCAACCAGGCAGTTCGTTTGCCGTGGAGATTGCCCGTAAGACGGGTATTCCTGACGAGGTGATACGGGAGGCGAGCGATATCGTGGGCAGCGACTATATCCAGAGTGATAAATATCTGCAGGATATCGTGCGCGACAAGCGGTATTGGGAAGGTAAGCGACAGACTATCCATCAGCATGAGAAGAGCCTGGAAGACAGAATAAGCCGCTATGAAGACGAACTGACATCGCTGGATGCAGAGCGAAAGGCGATACTCCGACGTGCCAAGGAAGAGGCGGAGGAACTGCTGAAGGAGAGCAACAAAAGAATAGAAAATGCGATACGCGAAATCAGGGAGCATCAGGCTGAAAAGGAGGAAACCCGCCGAATCCGTGAGGAACTGAATGACTTCCGTCAGGAGGTGGACGAGATAGATACCAAGGCCAATGATGAGATGATTGCGCGCAAAATCCGTCAGATACAGGAGCGCAAGGAGCGTCATGCCCAGCGTAAGGAAGAGAAGGAACGCAAGAAACAGCAGGATGCCAGCAAGCCGGCTCCTGCACTGGATGCACTGGCTGTTACGGCTAAGAAAAAGGATGCACAGCTGCAAACGGGTGACACTGTGCGGATAAAAGGTCTGACTACGGTGGGCAGGATAGAAAGCATAGACGGCAAGATGGCCACTGTGATATTCGGAGACATGCGCACCAAGATGCGTACAGACCGACTGGAAACTGCCAAACCGGAAGAAAAGACGGATAAGCGTGAGGATAAACTGGAACAGTTGGGCAATGGGGTAATCAGCAAGATGACCCGGAGTACCATAGATGAGCGACAGGTGAACTTCAAGCAGGACCTGGATGTGCGCGGTATGCGTGGCGATGAAGCGCTCAATGCAGTGCAATATTATATAGACGATGCCATACTCGTGGGGGCTAGCAGGGTGAGAATACTGCATGGTACGGGCAGTGGCATCCTCCGCCAGATTATCCGTCAGTATCTGCATACTGTGCCTAACGTCACGTCTTATCGGGATGAGCATGTGCAGTTTGGCGGTGCGGGCATCACAGTCGTGGACATCGGATAATGAGCAATGTAAATGATATGACGGTAGGTGCGCCTACCAAGGGAATACTGAAGTTTGCCATACCTCTGATATTGGGCTACATTCTGCAGCAGATGTATCTGGTGATAGATGCAGCCATCGTAGGTAAATGGATAGGCGTGGAAGCACTGGCAGCCGTGGGTGCCAGCAGTTCCGTGATGTTTATCATCATGGGATTCTGCAATGGAGCCTGTGCAGGTTTTGCCATCCCCGTGGCTCAGGCTTTCGGTGGAAAGGATTATGTGAAGATGCGCTCATACGTGAGCAACGCGGCACGTATCGGTGTGGCCATGGCACTGATTATTACTTCACTTTCATGCATGCTGTGTGCCTGGATTCTGCGCCTTATCAATACGCCCCAGGATATTTTCCATCCGGCATACGTGTTTCTGATGCTGCAGTTACTCGCCATTCCCTTTACCATCGGTTATAATCTGCTTTCAGGGCTGATCAGGGCATTGGGCGATTCCAAACAACCGTTTTATTTTCTGATTATCTCGTCTGTATTCAATATTCTGCTGGATGTGGTATTGATACTCTGGTGGAATATGGGGGTGGCTGGTGCCGGACTGGCTACCTTGCTTTCGCAGGCCTTTTCGTGTGTGCTCTGCCTGCAGTATATCCGCAGGCACATGCGCCTGCTCATTCCACAGGGCGATGAACGGAAATATAATAATAAACTGATTTCCATTTTGCTGAACAATGGTGTGCCCATGGGTTTGCAGTTCAGTATTACAGGTATCGGTATATTCATGCTTCAGAGTGCCAATAATGCTTTGGGTACGGTATATGTAGCCGCCTTCACAGCTTCTATGCGAATCAAATATCTGTTTACCTGTGTGTTTGAGAATATCGGTGTGGCCATGGCTACTTACTGCGGACAGAATATCGGCGCAGGAAGGTTGGACAGGGTCAAATCGGGCATCCGCTCCGCATTCGGTATCATGCTGGTGTACTTCTGCATCACACTGCTCATCATTTATCCGTTTGCAGATGAGATGATGATGCTTTTCGTGAAGAGCGGTGAGCAGCAGGTAGTGGACAATGCTGCCATGTTTATGCGGATAGCCAATTATTACTATCCGGCACTGGGTACGCTGGTGATACTGCGGTACAGCATTCAGGGACTTGGTTACAGTAATCTGTCAATGATGAGTGGGGTAATGGAGATGATAGCCCGTTGTGGAGTGAGTATCTGGCTGGTACCGGTCCTGCATTTCGTGGGAGTCTGTTATGGCGATCCCGTGGCATGGATCTTTGCCTGCATATTTCTGATACCTGCTATCTTCTGGCTGATGAGGCGACTGGAACGTTCTCACGGGAAGATAACTTCCTAGTCTTATTAATACCAGTCGAAATCGTAAGCAGTCTTGTTCCGGTGCTTACCATTGATGCAGGCATTGAGCGTAAGCATCTGGTGCCAGTTCAACCCCTGGTGTGTAGCATTCAGGATGATGCCCGTATTGACAGAGATATTCTTATCGCGGAATATCTCATAGCGCAGATCAGTTCTGCTGTACATCGTGGTCTGTACGTAGGTGTCTCCCCAATAATATTCGCCGAATCCCTGATTGCCGAATTGCTGTTGATGTCCGCCGGTATAGATGGTCTCCCTCAGATACATACGTTTGTATTTGGCGCTTACCTCACCTACGAATCCAGTTGGAGTGTGCCACTTGTTATCGCCCCTGTCACGGTCAAAGTTAGCCAGCACACCGCCTCTTACATCCAGCGAATCGAGGAACCAGAAATTATTGTAACTGATGCCTACGTAAGGATGGACTACAAGGTTGTCGTGGATGTGATGTCCCATTTCCAGTCCATCCGTCTCCAGCGCATAGTGATAATAATATCCGTCGATGCCCAACTGCAGATGCTTTACAAGCAGAAATTTACCAGTGGCACCAGCCATAAACTGTTCACGCTTTTCCTTGGTGCGTACGGAAGTCCAGTCGACGAAGAAATTCATTTCTCCTTCATCATTATGATATTGAAAAGCGAATCCCAAAATATTGGGGCGATAATATTTGATACTGTCACAGAGGATATAATCAGGTACATCGAAAATCTCGCGCCTTGGAACACTACCGAAATAAAAATTGAGATGAGGTGACTGATAACCATAGTAACATACAAAACTTCCGTCCTTGTATCCTTTTACATCGCCAAACTGTACGTAGGCATCATATCCTGCCGTAATGGAGTGCATCTTATTGTCAGTAGATACTGATACTTCCGGCAATAACCTGATGCCACTGTGCGTCATGGTGGCGCGGTAGCTGTCATCACCTTCTGAGTTATCGAAAAATCCTCTTGCACTGACATTCCAGTCGAATGTCTGTGCTGAACCAGCTAGAGTATATAAGCAGGTAATGACTAATAGAAGTCTGTATGTAGATATTTTTTTCATTTTTGTAGACGCAAAGGTATAAAAAAAATGAATAGTAAACGAATAATTGTAGAAAATTGACTATTTTTGTAGACTAATTAATATAAATTGATGAATACAAAAGAGATAATGCAGTTTCTGAAAGGAATTACGGCACATAATGACAGGGAATGGTTCCAGTCACATAAGGATATGTATCAGCAATGCAAAGCTGATTTTGAAGCTGGAATAGACCAGGCAATCATCAGATTGAGTGGGGTAGATAGCAAGCTCAGTCATCTGAAAGCAAAAGACTGTTGCTATCGTTTTTATCGTGATGTAAGATTCTCCCCCGACAAGTCGCCATATAAGCGTCATCTTGGTGCTTACATCTGTGAACATGGTAAGAAAAGTCTGATGGGAGGGTATTATATACATCTCCAACCGGGTCACAGCATGATAGCCTTTGGTGCCTACTGGTTGCCTACCAATATCCTGACAGCCTGCCGAAATGAGATTCTCGGAAACTATGAAGAGTGGTTACGCTGTGTGAACAATGCGTCATTCAAGTCCATGTATGGTGAGGTGAATACGAGTACGGTGGATATCATGCAGGAGGCACCCGAAAAAGGATTTTGCTTTGACTTTCTGAAACGTAATCCCAAAGACTTCGAGGATGCAGGAGAAAAAAACAAATATCTGCGGATGAAAAACTACTGTTGCTGGCGCATGCTGCCAGATGATTTCTTTATGGGCGATGGCTGGCTGGAGCAGTTGGAACAGATGGCAGTAGTGGCCCGACCGATGATTGCCTATATAAATAATGTGATATCTGATTACGAATAATGCTATATATGTAAAGCGGTACTCATCACTGGCTCGAAATCTGCGTTTTTAATACATAAAACCCGTATAGCATCTGTGGGTTTTGCCATCATGAGATAGCAAAAATACACATTTGTTGCTTAAAATGGCCTAAATTCTTCCATAAACGAAAGATTTTGTTAAAAAAGTTTGGAGGTGTGATTTATTTTTTGTTATTTTGCATCAAATAATTAAAATAAGAAAATAGGGTAAAACTAATTTTTAAATTTGAAAAAAGATGAAGAAACTATTTTTTATGATGGCTGTTGCTGCTATGTCAGCACAGACAATGTCTGCTCAGACTGTACAGGAGAGCAAGACTACAGACAATTGGTACATTGGAGTTAATGGTGGTATGAATGCAAAGACTACTCACACCGCAATCTTCAAGAATCTGAATCCTTCTGCAGGTCTCCGTTTGGGTCGCTGGTTTACTCCAGTATTCGGTGCTGCTGTTGAGGGTGAATTATACTTCAACAACAAGAAGAGTGCATTACGTCCTCTCGGCACTTTCGCTAAGGGTCTGAATGTATCTTTGCTGGGAACAACCAACTTCACTAACTGGTTTGCTGGTTACAAAGGTGAGCCTCGTACATTCGAGTTGATCGGTGTATATGGTTTTGGTTGGGGTCACATGTTTGGTAACAAGAAGATGATTGAATATGCAAAGAGCCTGGATAAAGGTGCGCAGAATACTTTCACTTCTAAGTTCGGTTTGGATTTCACCTTCAATCTGGGTGCTGCTAAAGCATGGCAGGTATATGTTGAGCCAAACCTCACTTTCGATCTGAACAATCTTAACGGAAAGGACGTATCTTATAATGCCAATGCTTCTGCAGTGGGCGTACTCGTAGGTGTTAACTATAAGTTTGGTAACAGCAATGGTACTCATAACTTCAAAGTTGCTCAGCTGCGTGACCAGGCCGAAATCGATGGTCTGAATTCTAAGATCAACGAGCTCCGTTCTGCTAATGATGCAAAAGATAATCAGATCAATTCTTTGAATGCAAAGAACAATGATTTGCAGAATGCTCTGGATGAGTGCAACAAGAAGCCTAAGTATGTAAAGCCAGCTACTGCTACAAATCTGCAGCCAACTGTATTGTTCCAGCAGGGTAAGAGCACTATCGACAAGGCTCAGTATGCTCCAATCGAGCTGATCGCTTCTTATATGAAGAATCACCCAGATGCTAATGTTGAAATCAAGGGTTATGCTTCTCCAGAAGGAAGCAAGGAGATTAACCAGAAGCTGTCTGAGGCTCGTGCTAATGCAGTGAAGGAAGCTCTTGTTAAGAAGTACAAGATTGCTGCTGACCGCCTGTCAACAGTTGGTATGGGTGCTACCGACAAGCTGTTCGAGCAGGTAGAATTCAACCGTGTTGCTACTTTCAATGATAGTTCTAAGGCAGAATAATCAATCTTAGTAAAACTTATAAATGGGTTCCCATTGCTCGTAAGGGCAATGGGAATTTTTATTTTTTTTCTAAAAAATATATCAGTTTTTACCTTTTTGTCCCTATTTACTATATAAATGTGTGGTTTTACCTCAAAACTGTTTAATTTCATGTTTTAAACAAAAAAAAGATAATAAAAAGAACAACGTATCGAATATTTTTATATATTTGCAAACGTAGATGTAAGTAATGCATTTATAATAGAACTAAATGAATCACCACTAACACTTAACTAGAAGCTTCATTCTGGTATATGGAGCATTAATTTTTTGGAGGAACTTTACTATGAAGAAAGAGTATTCGCGTTTTGATAGTCCGATAGATATCAATCCGCAAGACGACAACAACTTAGAGAGCCATTTGGGAGAAAACCTAGATTCTTCTGTTTGGTACACTTAGAAAAGAAGAAAAATGCCTGTGAAATAAAAGCGGTAGACCCGAAAAGGACTACCGCTTTTATTTTTATTGCTATTTGGTATGAATAAGAATATTCTTGGTTATTTTATGCTGTTTGTCTTTGATATTCAGTGTGATGGTACCTGCCGTTGTTGTGGGACGAAGTATCACGACCAATTTCCCGGCAAATAATTTCATCTCAGGTTGCTTGAATGACTGCAGTGAGGTGGCATCGCCATTACACGTAGCTTCAAAATGTCCTTCACCTGTTACTTCGAATGTCAGATTGTCTGTTGCCTGAGGTATCGTCGTCCCGTTTGCATCGGCCAGGCTCACCTGTACATAAATGAGGTCTTCACCGTCTGCCTTGTAGTCATTACGCTCCGGTTGAGCCAGCAGTTGTTTAGGTTTGCCAGCGGTCTTAACTGTGTCTCTGCCTATTTCATTGCCTGCAGTATCATAAGCCACTACATACATCTCTCCTGGTTCATATTTCACGTCATTCCAGCGCAGACGGTAGCGGTCCAGTCGCTCAGCCTTATTCTTACGTACTCTTCCCTGACTTTTCCCGTTGATGAAGAGCTCACCTTCTTCGCCATCTGTATAACAGTAAACAGGTGTCACCTTCCCTTTGCGGTCTGGCCATGTCCAGTGGGGCAGAAGATGTACCGTATGCTTGTCTTTGAGCCAGTGGCTGCGGTAGAGGTAGTATCTGTCCTTGGGCAGACCGGCCAAATCACAGATTCCGAAATAACTCGACCGTGAAGGCCAGTATTCATCATAAGGGGTAGGTTCTCCCAGATAGTCATAACCTGTCCAGACGAATTCGCCTATCACCCATGGTTTGTCATCCTGATAGCACCAGTCATCATCGGGCAGGTTGCTCCAGGAGCACTGTTCTACGTCATAACCGGAGCACTGTCCGTCTTTGGTCATCAGTTGGTCTGAATTGCCTGCCACAACAGGGAATTTATAAGTATCTCTGGAACTTACTGTGGACGCGGTCTCTGAGCCAAGTATAAATCCCTGGGGTAACTCTTTGTATGCCTTATCATATTTCTGGATACGGTAGTTCAGGCCAGGGATATTTATAGCTGCAGCAAATCCGCTTTTCAGGGCAGCATCCACACGATCCATACCTTGTGTGACAGGGCGGGATGGATCCAGCTGGTGGCAGATGTCTTGCAGGTGTTTGGCTATTTCCACACCTTCGGCACTCCATTGTTCCGGTATTTCATTACCGATACTCCACATCACGATACAAGGATGGTTACGGTGGTTGAGTACCAGATTCGTGATATCCTTATCGCTCCATTCCTTGAAGAACCGGGCATAGCCATTTTTGCATTTAGGATAAATCCACATGTCAAAACTCTCAGCCATCACCATCATACCCAGTGAATCACAGAGTTGCATCTGCATCGTGGAAGGCATGTTATGAGAAGTGCGGATAGCATCGCAGCCCATCGCCTTCATCATCTTAATCTGGCGAATCAGTGCTGACTTATTCACAGCAGCTCCCAATGGGCCTAGGTCATGGTGCAGGCACACTCCTTTGATTTTCCTGCTGACGCCATTCAGCATGAATCCGCCATCCTTGGATACATGGATAGTGCGTACTCCCACATTTGTCGTCTCTTCATCAATGAGTTGACGATTGCTGTACAGCCGGTTCACCAATTTATATAAATAAGGTGATTCCGGTGACCACAGTTCAGGATTCTCGAAATCCAATACAGCATGTATTCTGCCATCGCATTGTATGTCGCTATGACTTCTGGCCACTATCATTCCTTTGGCATCGTACAGTGCCACGTCAGCAGCCATGTCCTTGCAGTTGTAGTTACCTACCACACGCGTATCTACGTTTACTGTTGCTTTATTATTATCAATAGATAATGTACGCGCGTATGTTTCCCATTCGCCGAAATGTGCATTCTGTGTCAGTACCAGTTTGATGGGGCGGTATAAGCCAGCCCCCGGATACCATCTGCTGCTTTCCTCCACATTCTTCAGGTCTATTTCCAGCAGATTGTCTCCACCGTCCTTTTGGATATAGGGAGTGATGTCAGTGTTGAAGGCATTATACCCATAAGCCCAGTACCCGGCTTTCTGTCCGTTTACATATACCGTAGGTTCTGCCATGGCACCGTCTATCATCAGTGTGGCGTGTTCATAGCCTTTGGGTAATTTAAATGTCTTGCGGTAGTAACCCTCGCCTATCCAGGGAAGGGCACCAGACCGTCCCGACTTTTCCGTAGCTTTCTTTTCACCGTTTTGTTCTATACGTACCATCTGCAAATCCCATTTCTTGTCAAATGGTCCTGCGATGGCCCAGTCATGTGGAATGTCCACCTGTTGCCAATTCTGTTTGTCGTGAGAGAATTGCCAGCCTTTGTTAAGTTGAATCTCTAGTCTGGATTGGGCTTGAGCAGCCATTGTCATCGCCCATGCAAACAAGAGTACTGTAGTTCTTAATTGCATATATTTATTGTTTTTATAATATTCTGATTGCAAAGATACATATAAAAACTGAGAATTGAAACGAAATCAGACAATAACATTTGTGGACATGATGAAAATGACGGCTCTAACTTACAATTTGATAGTTAAACGCCCCGGTTAGATGATGAATTGATACTGAAAAGCAAAATATTAGTAGAAAATATTTGGTTTTCGCCGAAAAAGGCGTAACTTTGCAGATACAAACGTACAATAACCGTTAGAGAGATATGAAACATTCATTGAGAAGTGCTGTATGCACAGAAGGTAGAAGAATGGCGGGCGCCCGTGCACTATGGGTAGCCACAGGTATGAAACATGAGCAGTTTGGAAAACCAATTATTGCCATCGTCAATTCATTCACACAGTTTGTGCCTGGTCATACTCATCTGCACGAAATAGGACAGATTGTAAAGCAGGAAATAGAAAGTATGGGCTGCTATGCAGCTGAATTCAATACCATCGCCATTGATGATGGTATCGCAATGGGACATGATGGTATGCTGTATTCACTGCCGTCACGTGATATCATTGCCGACTCTGTAGAATATATGGTGAATGCCCATAAGGCAGATGCCATGATATGTATCTCCAATTGTGACAAGGTAACGCCTGGTATGCTGATGGCATCCATGCGTCTCAATATTCCTACCGTATTCTGTTCGGGCGGACCTATGGAAGCTGGTAAATGGAAGGGTGAGAATGCCGATTTGATTACAGCGATGATTAAGGGCGCAGACCCATCTGTAAGCGATGAGGATATGGAGGAGATAGAGAACTGTGCTTGTCCCGGATGCGGAAGTTGTTCGGGTATGTTCACTGCCAACTCTATGAATTCGCTCACAGAGGCCATCGGACTTTCTCTCCCGGGTAACGGTACTATCCTAGCCACACATACCAATCGTATCGAACTGTTCAAGCAGGCAGCTCGTCAGATTGTGAAAAACGCATTGGCTTATTATGAGGATGGCGATGAGAGTGTGTTGCCTCGTTCTGTCGCTTCACGCAGTGCTTTCCTCAATGCCATGACACTGGATATTGCCATGGGCGGAAGTACCAATACGGTGCTTCATCTGCTGGCTGTGGCACAGGAAGCCGGTGCCGACTTTAAAATATCTGATATAGACCAGTTGTCACGCAAGGTTCCCTGCTTGTGCAAACTGGCTCCTAACACCCAGAAATACAGTGTGCAGGAATGTAACCGTGCTGGCGGTATCATGGGTATCCTGAATGAATTAAGTAAGGGCGGACTGATTGATACCTCTGCCGTACGTGTAGATGGTATGACACTTGGTGCTGCCCTCAAGAAATATGATATTACCGGTTCTCAGATTGACTCGGAAGCTAACCGAATCTATCAGAGCGCTCCTGGCAACCGCTTCTCTACCAAGATGGGCAGTCAGTCAGAACAGTGGGGTACACTGGATACTGACCGTGCCAATGGATGTATTCGAGATTTGGAACATGCTTATACCAAAGATGGTGGACTGGCCGTACTTTTCGGTAATATAGCCCAAGACGGTTGTGTCGTAAAGACAGCCGGTGTAGATGAAAGCCTGTGGCATTTCGAGGGTCCTGCAGTCGTGTTCGATTCTCAGGAAGATGCCTGTGACGGAATCCTTGGCGGAAAAGTCAAGAGCGGCGACTGTGTGGTGATTACCCACGAAGGTCCTAAGGGTGGTCCTGGTATGCAGGAAATGCTTTATCCTACCTCTTACATCAAGAGTATGCACTTAGGTAAAGAATGCGCCCTGATCACAGACGGACGCTTCTCCGGAGGTACCAGTGGACTGAGTATCGGACATGTATCTCCTGAGGCAGCTAATGGCGGTAATATCGGCAAGATAAAGGATGGCGACATCATTGTGATAGATATCCCTCATCGTGAGATATCCGTGAAGTTGAGTGATGAAGAACTCGCCTCACGTCCTCAGCAGCCACTCAAGCGCAACCGCGTAGTGAGTAAAGCCCTGAAGGCTTATGCACAGAGCGTGTCAAGTGCAGACAAAGGTGGTGTGAGAATTATTGAAGATTAAAGAATCATCATTAAAGATTGGATTCAGAAGAGAATATAACGCAAGTGTAAAACAGAAGAATTATTCTATGGCAAAAGAATTGATAACAGGATCAGAGGCACTGATGCGTGCCTTGAAGGGTGAAGGGGTGAAAACCATCTTCGGATACCCTGGAGGGGCTATCATGCCTGTATATGATGCACTCTATGACTATACAAGAGGCGAGAAAAAAGCGTTCAATCATATCCTTGTACGTCATGAACAGGCTGCTGCACATGCAGCAGAGGGTTATGCACGTGTAAGTGGTGAAGTGGGTGTGTGTATCGTAACCAGCGGTCCTGGTGCTACTAATACGCTTACGGGCGTGGCTGACGCTATGATGGACTCTACGCCCATTGTCGTTATTGCCGGTCAGGTAGGTGTAGGAGCATTGGGCACTGATGCATTCCAGGAGGTCGATCTGGTGGGCGTCGCTCAACCTATTTCCAAATGGAGTTATCAGATTCGTCGCCCTGAAGATGTGGCATGGGCAGTAAGCAGAGCTTTCTATATTGCTCGTAGTGGTCGCCCAGGACCTGTTGTCCTTGACTTCCCCAAGAATGCGCAGATTCATAATACGGAATGGATTCCGCAGCATGTGGATTTTGTTCGCAGTTATGAACCATATCCGCGCCTGAATGAGGATGCTGTAGTCAAGGCTGCTACGCTCATTAACGGTGCTAAGCGCCCGTTAGCTTTGGTTGGCCAAGGTGTGGAACTGGGTAATGCGCAGAATGAGCTGGTGGAATTTCTGGAGAAAGCAGATATTCCTGCAGGTCGTACACTGCTCGGTCTGTCAGCTCTTCCCACCAATCATCCACTGAATAAAGGTATGTTGGGTATGCATGGACAGTATTCGCTCAATATGAAGACACAGGAGTGCGATGTGCTCATCGCCATCGGTATGCGTTTCAGCGACCGTGTAACCGGTCTGCCTTCCACTTATGCCAAACAGGCAAAGATTATCCACCTGGATATAGACCGTGCCGAGATAGATAAATGTATTAAGACGGATGTGGCAGTCATTGGCGACTGTAAGCAGTCTTTGCCAGCAATCACCCGTCTGCTGCAGAAGAATGTGCACAGAGAATGGCGTGATTCATTCGATGAATATCAGCAGATGGAAAATGAGAAGGTGATAGAGCCTGCCATTCATCCTACTGAAGGACCTCTGTTGATGGGTGAGGTCATCAATGCAGTGGCAGAAGCAACAAAAGGTGATGCAGTGCTCGTAACTGATGTCGGTCAGAACCAGATGTTTGGTTGCCGTTACTTCAAGTATAATCAAAAGCGTTCGGTTGTGACAAGCGGTGGACTGGGCACTATGGGATTCGGACTGCCTGCAGCTGTAGGTGCAACCTTCGGCGCGCCTGAACGTACCGTATGTCTCTTTATGGGAGATGGTGGTTTCCAGATGAGTATTCAGGAACTTGGTACTATCATGGAACAGCAGACCCCAGTGAAGATGATACTGCTCAATAATAATTATTTGGGTAATGTGCGCCAATGGCAGGATATGTTCTGGAACAAGCGCAAGTCGTTTACTAGAATGCTCAATCCTAAATATGCTACGATAGCTGCCGGTTATGGCATTGCTTATCAGGCAGTGACCGACCGCAAAGATTTGGCTGCTTCCATCCAGAAGATGCTGGCTACTGATGGGCCTTTCCTGATGGAGTGTGCTATCAAGGAAGAAGACAATGTGCTCCCTATGACTTCACCAGGAAAGAGTGTGAATGAAATGCAACTGGAGATTAACTTGTAATTAATGATTAAGTAATGGACGAGAATAAAAAATTATATACACTGCTGGTTTATTCCGAGAATATCGCTGGTATCCTCAACCAGATTACTGCTGTTTTCACTCGCCGACAGGTAAATATTGAGAGCTTGAATGTATCGGCTTCCAGTATAGAGGGCGTGCACAAGTACACCATTACCGCCTGGAGCAACGAAGACCAGATTAGTAAAATCACCAAGCAGATAGAGAAAAAAATTGATGTGATAAAGGCCAATTACCTCACTGATGATGAACTCTTTATCCGCGAGACAGGACTTTATAAACTGTCTACGCAGGAGGTTTTGGACAATCCGGAACTGTCGCGTATCATCCGTCGTCATGATGCCAGTATCACAGAGGTGAATCCCACTTATGTTATCGTGATGAAAAATGGCAAGACTGATGAGATACTCAGTCTCTTCCATGCGCTGAATGAATACAATTGCGTATTGCAATACACGCGCAGTGGTAGAATAGCCGTCACACGCAGTACCCAGGAGCAGGTTAGTGAATTCCTGGAGCAGCGTGAGCAACTGAAATAGAATATATGGATAAAACAGGTAAATATTTATTTTTGTCCGAGCCGTTCCACTGTGACTTCTCGGGCAAACTTTTTATAGGACACTTGGGTAATCACATGCTCAATGCTGCCGATTTTCATAGTGCCGACAGAGGTTTCGGTATGAAGTATCTCAATACCATCCACAAGACGTGGGTGCTCTCACGTCTGGCAATAGAAATGGAGGAGATGCCACCTATGTATACCAAGTTTTATTGTGAGACATGGATAGAGGGCGTGATGCGCTTTTTTACCAATCGTAATTTCCGTGTAGTGGGTGAGGATTCTGGTGATGGCAATGTTAAAGTGTATGGATACGGTCGCTCTATCTGGGCGATGATAGACACAGATACACGTCAGCCACAGGATTTGATGGCTGTTCATGATGGTTCCATCGTGGATTGGGTAGAAGCGGAAAAGACCTGTCCAATAGCAAAAGGCGGGCGTGTGAAGATGAGTCATGATGCTCAGTTGGTCCGCACGATTGATACCTATTATAATGATGTGGATATCAATGGGCACATCAATAGCGTGAAATACATTGAGCACGTACTTGACCTTTGGGATATTAACTGGTATCGCGAGCATGCCATCCATCGCTTTGAAATTGCATACGTGGCGGAAAGTCATCAGGGTGACCAATTGAGTTTCTATCGTGAACAGACAGGCGATAATGAATACTGCGTACGAATCACTAAGCATCCTATGGATGGAAGTGAGGAGGCTGAGGTTTGTCGTAGTAAGATTGTCTTCAAGTGACTAAATTGATAATAAAACAACTAAAATACTTAAAAATTGAAAGAAAAACAATGCTTTTAGTAATAATTATCAATTAAATCTTGGTTGAATAGAAATAAATGCTTAATTTTGCACTCGCTTTAAAGAAGTAACATACCCCCGCGCTATATCCTCGTGTAGGATGTGGATGGATCAACAAGACGACTTCCTTTGGATAAGGAGGGCACGGTTCATAGGGATAATAATAACCCGCGGCTCTTATGGGAGCAGCACAAAAACTTTTGTATTATGGCAGAAATGAATTTTGGTGGCGTTGTAGAAACTGTAGTCACCAGCAAAGAATTTTCATTGGAGAAAGCACGTGAAGTATTGAAAAACGAAACCATCGCTGTGATTGGTTATGGTATTCAGGGTCCTGGACAGGCATGTAACCTGCGTGACAATGGTTTCAACGTAATCGTTGGACAGCGTGAAGGCAAGACCTTCGAGAAGGCTAAGGCAGACGGTTGGGTTCCTGGTAAGACTTTGTTCTCTATTGAAGAGGCAGCAGAGAAGGGTACAATCCTGTGCATGTTGCTGTCTGATGCTGGTCAGATTCAGGTATGGCCTACCATCGAAAAATATCTTACTAAAGGTAAGACCTTATATTATTCACACGGATTTGCAATCAACTGGAATGACCGTACCAAAGTAGTTCCACCAAAGGATGTAGATGTTATCATGGTTGCTCCTAAGGGTTCTGGTACATCTCTTCGTACTATGTTCTGCGAGGGTCGTGGCTTGAACTGTTCTTATGCAGTTTATCAGGATGCTTCAGGCAAAGCTGAGGAGAAAACAATCGCATTTGGTATTGGTATCGGTGCAGGTTACCTGTTCAAGACAACCTTCCAGCGTGAGGCTACTTCAGACCTTACCGGTGAGCGTGGTTCATTGATGGGCGCTATTGAAGGTCTGCTCGAGGCACAGTATGATGTTCTCCGTGAGCACGGACATTCACCATCAGAGGCATTCAATGAGACTATTGAGGAACTTACTCAGAGTTTGATGCCATTGTTCGCTAACAAGGGTATGGATTGGATGTATGCAAACTGTTCTACTACCGCTCAGCGTGGTGCATTGGATTGGGCTCCTCGTTTCCGTGAGGCTATCAAGCCAGTTATGGAGTGGTTGTATCTCAGCGTGAAGAGTGGTAATGAGGCTCAGATCTCTATTGATAAGAACTCACAACCTGACTATCGTGAGAAGCTGAATGCAGAGCTCGAGGCTATGCGTAACAAGGAAATGTGGCGTACGGGTGTTACTGTCCGTAAACTCCGTCCTGAGAATGATAATTAATTTTCACTCACATAATAATTGATTTTTAGTCCCGAGGATATTATTTATTCTCGGGGCTTTTTTTGTTGCCATCCAAAAAGTATGGCTATAGATGGGGAAAATTGAAATAAAAGTTGTATCTTTGCATTCAGTTAATAAAAATATAGAAGTTAATGGGAAATATCATATTGACGGGCGACCGTCCAACTGGTAAATTGCATTTGGGACACTACATCGGTTCTTTACGTCGTCGTGTGCAATTGCAGAATGAGGGAAACTATGACAAGATGTTTGTATTTATGGCTGATGTTCAGGCATTGACTGATAATGCAGATAATCCAGAGAAAATCCGTCAGAATATTATTGAAGTGGCACTTGATTACCTGTCAGCAGGTCTGGACCCCAAGAAGTGCACACTGTTTATCCAAAGTATGATTCCGGAACTGGCAGAACTTACTACTTATCTGATGAATCTGATTACGGTAAGTCGTGTACAGCGAAATCCTACGGTGAAGACTGAAATAAAAATGCGTAATTTTGAAGCCAATATTCCATTGGGCTTCTTCTGCTATCCTGTCAGTCAGGCAGCAGATATCACATTGTTTAAGTCTACTACCGTACCTGCCGGTGAAGACCAGGAGCCTATGCTTGAGGTAACCCGTGAATTGGTACGTCGCTTTAATCAGACTTATTCTGAGGTATTGGTTGAACCGAATATCCTTTTGCCGGAGAATGCCACAGCTCGTCGTTTACCAGGAACAGATGGAAAGGAGAAGATGAGTAAGAGTCTTGGTAACTGTATATATCTGAGTGATGATGCAGATACCGTTTGGCAGAAGATTCGTTCTATGTACACAGATCCTTCCCATGTGAATCTCAATGATCCGGGACATGTAGAGGGTAATGCCGTTTTCACTTATCTGGATGCTTTCTCTACAGTTGATGATTT
This sequence comes from Prevotella sp., assembly GCA_036796635.1. Taxonomy (GTDB): domain Bacteria; phylum Bacteroidota; class Bacteroidia; order Bacteroidales; family Bacteroidaceae; genus Prevotella. The sequence continues at coordinate 17,786 of DAIRCP010000049.1, forward strand.
TGCTAATTTCTGGCCGGAATACCAGAATTTGGATGAATTGAAAGATCATTACCGCCGTGGTGGTTTAGGAGATATGAAATGCAAGAAATTCCTGAATACCATTATCAATAATATGTTGGATCCAATCCGTGTGCGCCGTCATGAGTTTGAACAGGATATTCCTGAGATATACCGTATATTGAAGGCTGGTACAGAAGAGGCCCGTGCCGTTGCAGCTCAGACTATGAGTGAGGTCCGCCACGCCATGCGCATTGATTATTTCGATGATGCTGCGCTTATCAAAGAGCAGTCAGAAAGATTTAAAAGTAAATAAATAATTATTTCTTTTTAGGCAAGAATATGAAGCCGTCTTCCATGAAGATGGCTTCTTCATTGATGAGTGTTATTAATGCTGCATCTATTGCATCGTGTGAAATTGCTAAGTTCAAAAGTTCTTCCAGCGGATGACGTTTGTAATCAGCCAACTGTTGCAGAATCATTTCTTTTGCCTGATTTTGAATAGTTTCACTCACCATCCCTTCAGAGCGGTGGCTCAGGCACACATCACATTGACCACAATCATGGTCAGTCTTTTCACCAAAGTATTTCAGTAACTGTCGACTACGACAGACTTCATCATTTGTGGCATACTCCAGCATCGCATAGATACGGGTCTGAAACTGCGTTTTGCGGTCTTCGTAAATGTCCTGTCCAATCATTACATTTTCCGAATCCTCACGTCGCTGGCTGTAGCGGATATATGGTGTCCGTTTACTGGGAATGAAGTTCAATATATGTTTCTGCGTGAGTGAACGTAATGTGAAGTATGTCTGTTGTTTATTAATGCCAGCCTGTTGAGCTATCAGGCTCTCGTCAATGAAACAATAGTCGCTGAAGAGTCCACCGTAACTGCGCAACAAAGCTACAATAACCTTATCTTCCTGAGGTGTGTTGCCTTCCAGGCGATAAAGTTGGTCACGTCCTATGAGGAATTTCACCCTGGCTTTGGTATCCTGTTCTTCCGTATAATCGATGTATCCAGCCCTCGTGAGAATTTTGAGCGCAGCATCCACTTGAATAGGAAAATGCTTAAACTTGCGACAAAATTCATCAATATCAAATTCGAAGGTGATATTATATCCGGCACCTACTGCAATCTGGTAATAGTACGAGAGATGCTCATAAACCTCTTTAATATAGTCTTTTTCTGGGAAAGTATCTATGATACGTTTGTCCAGTTTTGCATGGTCGTTGCCATTGTATAGCAGTACTGCATACGCCTTTTTACCATCTCTTCCTGCTCTGCCCGCTTCCTGAAAATATGCCTCAGGCGAATCCGGGCAATCCGTATGAATCACTAGTCTCACGTCTGGTTTGTCTATACCCATGCCGAAAGCATTGGTAGCCACCATTACCCTAGTTTGGTCCGTTTGCCAGTCTTTCTGTCGTTTGTCTTTTTCAATAGAATCCAGTCCTGCATGATAGAATGTCGCGCTGATCCCTATATCATTAATGAGTTCTGCAGTTTCGCGTGCTTTCTTCCTACTCCTCACGTATACGATGGTACATCCGTCTATGCTCTTTAGAATATGTGTCAGCTCCTCCTGTTTATCAGTTGTATGCCTTACCACGTAAGTTAGGTTATTGCGCTCAAAACTCATCTGGAACACTCTCTTCTCCTTAAAATCCAGTTGTTCCTGAATATCATCCACGACCTGTGGCGTGGCAGTGGCTGTCAGTGCCAGAACTGGCACATCAGGATGGAGCTTCCTAATGTCAGAAATATGTAGATAGGAAGGTCGAAAATCATAACCCCATTGACTGATGCAGTGTGCCTCATCCACAGTGATGAAACTCACGTGTATGTGTTTACATTTGGTCTGAAATATAGGAGATGACAGTCGTTCCGGTGAGACGTAAAGCAGTTTCGTCTTGCCGAAGATGCAGTTTTCCAATGTCGTTATGATTTCTTCACGCGACTGCCCCGAAAAAATAGCTGCTGCAGGAATTCCCTTCTGTTTCAGATGGAGTACCTGGTCTTTCATCAGGGCAATCAGTGGGGTTACTACGATACACACACCTTCCATCTGTAAGGCGGGAACTTGGAATGTAATTGACTTTCCACCGCCCGTAGGCATCAGTCCCAGCGTATCATGTCCACTACCGATGCTTTCGATGATTGCGCGTTGAATACCACGAAAGTCATCGAAACCCCAATAATGTTTCAGAATTTCATCGTAAGTCACGTTAGTCTTCAGATGGTTTGATATCTTCTATCTGCAGTTGGACGTCACCGCGTTTATAGGTATTTTCCTCAATATGATATACGATGTCGAAACTACGTTTGCTCTTGATATATCTGGCAGCGGCACTCTGTCCGAAAGCAATGCCGTTCATTACGTTGCTCGATTCGGAGTCCACCAGTTCCAGTTTTATATGCTCCTGATGTTTACCAACCACCTTACTTGTACCATAGTCATAGACATTACGGGTGCAGAAGAGTGGTTTCGTGTTACATGGACCGTGGGGCGCGAATTTCTTGAGATCGTTCTGCATCTTCTTGGTCACCTCACTGAAGTCTATCACTGCTTCGATATCCAAAATGGCCTGTGTCTGTTCAGGCAGAATATGGCCATCTACGTAAGATTGAAATCTGCGTTTGAATTCAGGAATATTCTCCTGCTTGAGTGACAGACCTGCCGCATACGTATGACCGCCGAAGTTTTCCAGAATATCTCTACAGCTCTTGATGGCCTCATAAATATCAAAACCAGCCACACTGCGCGCACTACCTGTTGCCATTCCATCAATAATGGTAAGCACTACAGTAGGTCGGAAGTAAATTTCCGTCAGTCGTGAAGCTACGATACCCACCACACCTTTTTTCCAGTTATGGTCATAGAGCACGATAGACTTCATGTGCTGCTGACTTTCCAGTCGGCTCACAATCTCGTTAGCCTCCTCAGTCATTTGTTTGTCTATATCCTTGCGCTGTTCGTTGTATTCATTGATGCGGTTTGCCTCCGTCAATGCTTTCTGCAAGTCTTTTTCCACCAACAGTTCCACAGCTTCCTTACCGTTTTGCATACGTCCTGACGCATTGATTCTTGGACCTATTTTAAATATGATGTCGCTCATGTTGATATCCTTATCTGTCAGTCCGCAGATGTCGATAATCGCCTTCAGACCGATGGAAGGACTCTGGTTAAGCTGTTTTAGTCCGTGAAAAGCCAAAATACGGTTTTCTCCCGTCACAGGTACAATATCAGATGCGATACTCACTGCACAAAAGTCGAGTAGGGGGATGAGTCTGGAGAAAGGAATACCATTGTTCTTGGCAAAGGCCTGCATGTATTTGAAACCCACTCCACATCCCGAAAGATCATGGAATGGATAAGTACTGTCTTCTCGCTTCGGGTTGAGTATAGCCACAGCAGGTGGCATTATTTCGTCGGGAACATGATGATCACAAATGACAAAGTCTATGCCTTGTTGTTTGGCATAGGCAATCTCATCTATTGCTTTAATACCACAGTCCAGGATGATAATGAGTTTTACTCCTGCCTCTTTGGCATAGTCTATCGCCTTGATGCTCACTCCGTATCCCTCCTCATAGCGGTCGGGGATATAGTATTCTATATTAGAATAGAATTGCATCAGGAAGCGATACACTAGTGCCACAGCAGTGCATCCGTCCACGTCGTAGTCTCCATACACCATGATGCGCTCTTTTCTGCCCATCGCATCATTCAGTCTGTCCACCGCCACATCCATATCGTTCATCAGGAAAGGGTCGATGAGTTCATTGAGCATCGGTCTGAAGAATCGCTTAGCAGCCGACTCCGTTTTGATGCCACGCTGAATAAGCAGATTGGCAAGAATAGGGCTCATACCTATCTTTTCAGCCAATTCCTTAGCCGCTTGTTGTCGCTCTGGTGTAAGTGGTTCGTAATTCCATTTGAAGTGCATTATATATTGTTTTTTTTCTTTCGTCATAGGGGTCATATTCGTTTGTACATAATATGAGCCTCCAAAGTTACTAAAAAAAAACGGAAAAACGGGATTTCCTGCAAAAAAGATGGCAGAAAATCCCGTTTTTGTATATTTATAAAAATCTCCTTACAGTCCCATTTTCTTACGAATGTCCTTAGGAATGGCATTTTTGTTAACCATATAGTCCATGGTATTCTGGGCGATAAAAGCTTTGGTCATGTACCAGATACCTTTATAATCACCATATTGACCCCATGAGTTTTTTACCATATAGTATTCTTTTCCGTTCTGGTCTTTTGCAAGTCCGAAGATCTGCATACCGTGGTCGTCGGTCAGTTGCCAGTTGTCGAAGCGTTCCTGACGCATTTTCTGTGTAGGAACTACCTCAGGAGCTGTGATTCCCAGAGAGTCAAACTTCTCGCTCTTTTCTGTCTTTGTCAGTTTGAGCCAGCGTGCAGCATCACTGCCAGCCAGTCCCTGTACCTTCTTGTTGTCATAGGCAATACCCAGACCTTTGCGGGTGAAACCGTCTTCGCTCACGTCGCCACCCCATGCAATGGTGTAACCCTCATCGATAGCATTGTCAATAATACGCATCATATCTTCCATAGGCACATTATACGACAGAGGATTGCGCCAGTTGTCCTGTACCTCCACAGCAAAACGTGTATAGAAGGGATGGTGAGTGTAGCTGGTGATAGACACATAGTCATCCAGGTTTAGACCCAAGCTTGCCATGAAAGATTTAGGAGTGTACTCCTTGCCCTGATAGGTGAACTTCTCTGGGCATTTGCCAAGATAAGCGTCAAGGATACCCTGCAATCCCACTTTCCATTGAGAGGAAATTTTCTGTGCATCACTCTTGGCAATAGCCTTCACGTAAGGTTCCAACTGTCCGAAGAACTCATTGAAGTTGTTCAGCGAGTCACCATAAAGTGTACCAGGAGCAGGCATCGCATCCTCTGGGCAGATACCATAGTTCTCCATGCAGTAAAGAGGATCATAGCTGCTGCCACCCTGGCTAAACTGGCAGTCACCGTGCAGGCGAACTACCTGGATAGCACGGTCCATATAAGTCTTGTTAGCTACAAAACTTTCGCAGAGATCATAAGTCTTACCTGTCTTCTTCAGTATTTCACTTTCAAAGAAAGACAGAGTAGAGAAGTCCCAACACGTACCGCTCTTGTTCTGGTCTTTGATACTGGTGATTTTGTTCTCCTTAATTGTAGTAAACACCGGCTTATTCTTTTTGACAGTAGAGTCTTTCTTCTCTACTGCGCCTGCTCCCAGTGCGAATATAGCAATGAGAGCCAAGGTCATCATTTTTTTCATTCTTGTTGTTCTCTTTTTAAAATTTATATTATATCTATTATTTGTTTTGTGCCATAAATTCCTCAACATCTTTAGGGTGATATGGAATGCGGTTCTTGCCCAGGAATCTGCAACCATCTTTGGTAATGAGTACATCATCTTCTATCCGGATACCACCGAAGTCTTTGTAAGTCTCCAATTTATCAAAATTGATCCATTCCTTGCAGTGTCCGCTGGCTTTCCAGTCGTCTATCAGTGCTGGGATGAAATAAATACCAGGTTCATCTGTTACGACGAAACCTTCCTGTAGTCTTCTGCCCATACGCAGACAGTTGGTTCCAAATTGTTCCAGATTCGGTCTTACCTCATCGTCAAATCCCACATATATTTGTCCCAAGCCTTCCATGTCGTGTACATCCATACCCATCATATGACCTAGCCCGTGGGGGAAGAACATGGCATGAGCACCAGCCTGGAGAGCCTCTTCTGTATCACCCTTCATCAGCCCCAGTTCTTTCAGTCGATTAATCATCAGTCGTGCCACTCCGAAGTGTACATCAGCCCATTTTACACCGGGTTTAGCCACACTCAGAACCCAGTCATGAGCATCTTCAACGATGCTGTATATCTCCAGTTGGCGCTGAGTGTACTTTCCGTTTACAGGAGAAGTGCGTGTATTGTCAGAGCAATAATCATCCAGTTCGCAACCTGCATCGCATAGTACCAGTCTACCATCCTCCAGCGCCACATCATGAGGTATGCCGTGCTGAATCTCACCATGCTGACTGAAAATGGTGCCGAAGCTTACTTTTGATGCATACGAATTGGCAATACCATCCACCTGGCCTCCGATGTAAATCTCCTTCACGCCCGGTTTCGTCAGTCTCATGGCAGTAGTGTGCATTTTGTAGCCCACTTCACAAGCCCTGTCTATTGCATCGATTTCCTGTGGCTCCTTAGTAGCGCGCATCTTTACCACAGCCTGAATCAGTTCCAGTGAAGCTGCCTCACGCTGCTGATTGGGGTGTGTACCCAGCAAATCCATAATCTGAATCATCGTATCGAAGCGGTAAGGTGGCAGAAAGTGAATTTTTCGCTTTTTGCTCAGAGCCTCGTTGCATACACTTTTCAACTCCTTCATCGGAGCAGAATTGCTTACACCCACCTGGGCAGCTAAATCTTTCACACTGTCCACGAAACCGAACCATACGATATCTTCAATGTCGATGTCATCTCCGAAGATAGTCTCCTTGTCATTATCTATATCGATTACACCCACGAGACCATCGCGATGTTGACCGAAATAGTAGATAAAAGAAGAGTCCTGTCTGAATGGGTCATAGCCATTCGATGGATAATTGGCAGGTGCATTATTGTTTCCGAAGAATATGATGATGCCGTCTTTTACGAGCTTTTTCAGCTCAGCGCGTCGGCGCACGTATGTCTCTTTACTAAACATAATCTATAAATTTTGTTGAAATATCATGCAAAGATACGGATTTTCTATTTAAAATGTATATCTTTGCAGTGAAAAAATGCAAATAGACGAAAATACAGGGCTTGTACTCGAAGGTGGGGGCATGCGTGGCGTGTTCACTTCAGGTGTTCTCGATGCTTTTATGAAGCACGAGTTATATTTCAATTATGTCGTGGCAGTATCGGCCGGAGCTTGTAATGGCTTGTCGTATATGAGCCGCCAGCCCCGTCGTGCCCGCATCTCTAACATCGATATGCTGCAGAAATACGATTATATCGGTTTGCGTCATTTGGTTACTCAAGGATGTATCTTTGATCCTAAATTGTTATATGACCGTTTCCCTAATGAACTAGTGCCGTTTGATTATGATATGTATTTTCGTAATCCAGCACTTTTTGAAATGGTAGCCACCAATTGTCTTACAGGAAAGGCTGAGTATATGGAAGAGCATAAAGGAAATCGCCAGCGTCTACTGGATATCACGCGTGCTTCCAGTAGTCTGCCGTATGTGAGTAAAATTGTTTGGGTTGACCGCCAGCCTTATTTGGATGGAGGCATTATTGACAGTATTCCTATTCTGCGTTCTATGGAAACGGGACATACCAAAAATGTAGTAATCCTTACCCGAAACCGTGGCTTTAGAAATACGAGTAAGGATCGTAAGATTCCTTATTTTATCTATAAGCGTTTCCCTCGTTTGAGGGTGGTGCTTAGTCATCGGATTGAGGTATATAATCGTCAGTTGGCGATGATAGAGAAGATGGAAGATGAAGGTAGTATCCTTACGATTCGTCCGCAGCGGCCCATGGAAGTGAGTCGTATAGAAAAGGATGTCAATAAGTTGGAGATACTCTATGAAGAGGGTTTTCAATTAGGTGATGATTTTTGCAGGAAAATGCAGAAATAAAGACTCTGAGTTCTTTCTGAAAAATGTTATTTTAGCAAGTCAGGGCGTAAGTTCTTCGTCCGTTCCATAGCCTGATCCATTTCCCATTGTTTAATCTTTGCCTCATTGCCACTGAGTAGAATGTCTGGCACTTTCCATCCTTTATAATCAGCAGGTCGTGTATATATAGGCGCTGCCAATAAGTCATCCTGAAAACAATCTGATAATGCACTTTGTTCATCACCAATCACACCGGGTACCACTCTGACGATTGCATCTGCCATAACAGCAGCAGCCAGTTCTCCACCCGTCAGCACATAGTCGCCGATGGAAATCTCACGTGTAATCAGATGCTCACGGATACGATGGTCTATTCCTTTGTAGTGACCGCAGAGAATAATCATATTTTCCTTGAGCGACAATTCATTTGCTATATGTTGATTAAACTGTTCGCCGTCAGGTGAAGTAAAAATCACCTCGTCATAGTCACGTTCCGACTTCAGCGCAGATATACACCGGTCTATGGGTTCTATCTGCATCACCATCCCGGCAAAACCACCATAAGGATAGTCATCTACTCTTCTCCATTTATCCAGTGTATAGTCACGCAGATTGTGCAGATGAATCTCTGCCAATCCCTTTTTCTCAGCCCGTGCCAAGATGGACTCGTGTACAAACCCCTCAATCATTTCGGGCAGCACCGTTATAATGTCTAATCTCATCATAGGTGCAAAGTTACTACTTTTCGCTGAAATAAACCATACGGGCAC
>DAIRCP010000050.1:0-24981 GCA_036796635.1 Prevotella sp.
TCCTTGCGTAAAGCCATGACCTGTGCCGTGGCCTCGGGTATCTGCATGTGATTGATGTATGTGGTGATGACATTATTCCACATGCCGAAATAATACTGCAGATAGGGAGTCTTGAGAATGAAGGGAGAGACCTGACGGAACACGCTGATTTCCGTATCAACATCTTTGGTGTAATGGGCATGACGCTGCTTGCAATAGAGGGCGATGCACTGTGCTTTCAGGTCATGCTCTCTGACTGCCATATTAAACAGGGTATCGGCCATCTTGAGCGCTGATTCAGACTGTATACTGGCATTCAGTTTCAGGAAATAGTCATATAAATCGTCCTTGATATTGTATGCGTTGGTTTGGGCGTGGCATTCTATATGGAATAGAAGACACGCTGAAAATATGGTTAATATGCGGAACGACCACTTCATTGATACAAATATACGAAAAAGAAACTATATTGACATGCAGCTTTGTGATTATTTTGATATGGAGCTAGAAATATTTTGAAAATCAGCTGAAATCCACTATCTTTGCAGAATAAAAGAACAGAAATATGATGACAGAAAAGGCAACACCGGGCTGTCTGGATACGCTGATGACGATATTCAGCAGGGCACGGAGATACATGGAGGAAACCGGTAATCCCAACCAATGGACAGACGGATATCCTGACCGAGATACGATTGCGGCGGATATCCGCAACGGCAATTGCTACGTATGCCGCAATGACGAGGGGAAAATCGTGGCTACCTTTGCCTTGATCATCGGTCGCGACCCTACTTATACACAGATACAAGGGGGGAGTTGGACGGACGATGATGAGTATGGGGTGATTCACCGGATGGCTTCAGACGGCAGCATGAAGGGCATGGGGAAACAATGTATAGACTGGTGTTTTAAGCGTATACGGAATATCCGGATAGATACACACCAAGATAATCTCACCATGCAGCATATAGTTCTGGGGTATGGATTTAAGTACTGCGGCATCATCTATACGCACAATCATACACCAAGACTGGCTTATCAGTTGCATATCTGACAAGCCAGTCTCTTCATTTCTTACCGGATGACCTTTTCCTTCATCAGGCGGAGGACTTCTGCTGGTAGAGAACCGTCGCTCTGCCGCTTGCCTATCAATATCTCCGGATGGAATTGGTCGTAATCTGACGGATGGAAATCGCTGCGCTGCCAACTGTTACCCGTGATGTCATTGGGGGTTGTGTCCAGTTTCAGGTCTTTACCCCGCAGACTGATACAATTCTTGATGGTGAGCACTTTGCCTGGTGCCAGCGATACCACTTTGCCTTTCTGAAAACCGTAGTTGTAGGAATTGGAGTTCACGCCGTTGCGACAGGCGATGCAACCTGTAAGGGTCATACTGCCGACAGTGCTGTTGCGGTCGTAGCCTTTGAGCCAGTTGTCTGCAGAGATGCAGTCTGTAAGGGTACTGTTATGACGGCGCATCGCTTCATCATTGCAACCGCCCAACTTAAATCCGTTGCCATCGCCCTTGCTGCGCGTGCCGTCTTTCAGATAACCGTTTTTATAGGCTATGCAATTTTCGTAATAGGTATTCACATCACGGTCCTCTCCACGGAGATAGCCGTCGTAGCCATCATCGGAATTCATCCATGCGCGACAACCGATGAAATGATTGTCTGACCCTACATCCAGTTTGGGCGCAAATCCGTCGGCATCCTCATTCTTGGCATCTGCATTATAATAAGAGTCACAATTTTTGATGATGTTATCGGCGGCTCCCTTGGCCAGTTGGAAACCAGCATTTCCATTATCGAAAGTGGAGAGATACTCAAAAATATTATGGCTACCACCTACGATCCTGATACCGTTATGCCCCGCATGAGTGACGTCAAATCCATAGACATGCCAATAATCTGCAGCAAATGTGATGCCAGGTTTGCCTAACGAGGCAGTAGCGGAGAAATCGAGCACAGGTCGCTTATCACCTGGATAAGCCGAAAGCAGTGTCCTATGCAATTCACTGCCGGAATTAATCGCTATTTTCACTAGTTTCTCACATTGATAGAGCCCTCCTCTGAGATAGATGGTATCTCCGGAAGAAATTTTCTTCACCGCTTCACCTATAGTCTGAAGTGGACTTGTGATTGTTCCATTGTTTGCATCACTGCCGTAGGGTGCGATGAATATTTGCTTTGCGCCGGCAGAAATTGCCATATTAGCTACTAATAGTAATATTAATTTTCTCATGATTTGTTTATATTGGTTTTTACTGCTTGCAAAAATACAATTAAAATCTGAGATAAGGGCATCATTTCTGCTTTTTAGTAATTCATTCGATGATATCAGGCTCTGCATGCACAGTGACATCACTGAGGGGGATGGTCTGCATGATTTCATTCTCTATCTCATCACACAGGCAATGGGTGGTCTGCAGATCTAGTTCCGGACGGAAATGTACATTCACCTTGATAAAGGTATTAGCGCCTGCCGCTCTGATTTTCAGGTCATGGAATTTGAGGATATTCGTATTGGAGCGCAAGAGTGTCTCCACCCTTTCCGTCACTCCGTCGGGTACTTTATCAAGCAGTACATCCACGGCTTTCTTGCTCATGCCATAAGCGATATAGAGGATGATGAGAGCCACACAGATGGCAGCTATTGAGTCGGCTTTGTGATAACCGAAATTGGCCAGGACCAATCCCAGCAACACACAAGCGGAACTGAGTATGTCTGTAGAGAAATGGATGGCGTCTGCCTCCAGTGCCTGACTGTTATGCCGCTTGGCTTCCTTGAGCAACTTTCTGGAACGACTGAAATCTATCACCATCGATGTGATGACGATGATGTAACTCCACACTGTGATTTCTACCTGTACGCTGCCCGACAGAAGTCTGGATACTGCCTCATAGATAATCCAGATACTGGTGACCAGAAGCAGTATAGACTCCAGAAAGGCTGAGAGATTCTCCACCTTCCCATGTCCGTAATTATGGTCTTTATCCGCCGGTTTGTCGGATATACTTACTGACACATATGTAATGACGGCAGCTACCAAATCGAGCAATGAGTGCAATGCCTCTGAAAGGATACCCAGACTGGCTGTCAAAATGCCGACTATGAATTTAAATAATGTGAGCGTGAATCCTGCAACGATGGAGGATAAAGCTGCCTTCTGTTTGCTGTTCATACTGATCTATAAAAAAATAAGCTGCAAAGATAATCAATCGGTGGCTAACTCACAAATAATATCTTTATTTTAACAAGAATGTAACATCAGCAGAAATCACGAAAGTCACTGAAGTCACGAGTCATTAAAGTCATTTTAGCATTTTTACGTTGCCTACCATGGGGTTTATCATTTTTTATTTGTAATTTTGTTGCCATGACGAAACAGTTAATGACTAATATGATGGGACGATGAATACTCCACACCCCTTTACAGCTGCCATCTTGACATGGTTTGCTGAGAACAGACGTGACTTGCCCTGGCGACATACACGTGACCCTTATGCCATCTGGCTCAGTGAGGTTATCCTCCAGCAGACGCGCATCAATCAGGGGATGGACTATTGGCTGCGATTCATGAAGCAGTGGCCTACCGTACAGGAACTGGCTGCAGCCAGTGAGGATGAGGTACTCAGGATGTGGCAGGGACTAGGCTACTACAGCAGAGCCCGGCATCTGCATGAGGCCGCCCGGCAGATAGTGGATTACGGGGAGTTCCCTCATTCCTTTGATGAGATATGCAAACTCAAGGGGGTGGGCAACTATACGGCTGCTGCCATCGCCTCCATCGCCTTCGGTCTGCCAGTGGCTGTGGTGGACGGCAATGTGTATAGGGTACTGGCCAGGGTGTTCGGCATAGACACGCCCATCAACTCCACAGAGGGCAAGCGCACGTTTGCTGAGTTGGCGCAGTCGCTCCTGCCGGAAACGGAGCCTTCTGATTACAATCAGGCAATGATGGATTTCGGTGCTATCCAGTGCACCCCCGCTTCTCCCCGATGTCTGCTCTGTCCGCTCACGGAATCGTGCGAGGCCCTCCGACAAAACAAGATTGATACGTTGCCCGTAAAACTGAAAACCACCAAGGTGAAGACGAGACACCTCAATTATATATATATAAGGTGCAAGGGAGAGACGGCCATTCACCGCCGTACATCGGGTGATATCTGGCAGGGACTCTGGGAACCGCTGCTCTACGAAGAGCAATCGAAAGAGGAGGATGTTCAGGCGAGCGAAAAAAAATCGCCGACGGAACATCATGCATCCAGCGGAAGACAATCGCCGACGGAACATCTTATATCTGGCGAAGAGCGGAATATGCTCAATAATCCTGCCCTCCAACTGCTTCGCAAAAATGTAAAGCATGTGCTGACTCACCGCATTCTGCTGGCTGATTTCTATCTGCTGGAGGTGACAGAAAAGCCCACTCTCCCACCCGATTTCATCTGGATACCTGAGGCTGATATCGACAAGTATGCCCTGCCACGGCTGATTGAGCTACTACTGGATGCGCTGCCATAGGGGGGATACAAATATAATCGTACAACTATGTTTATTTAATAAGGACTTAAATATGGAAAATCTGAAAATATTCACACATCTCATCGCTGCTGATTTACATCTGGCGGACAATGGTGTGGAGAACACGCTGAAACTACTGGATGAGGGATGTACCATTCCCTTTATCGCACGATACAGAAAAGAGCGCACAGGCGGTCTGGACGAGGTGCAGATAGCTGCCATCTCTGATAGATTTGATAAACTCAAGGAGCTGGCCAAGCGTAAAGAGACGGTGCTCAAGACTATCACGGAACTGGAAAAACTCACCCCTGAACTGCAAAAGCGTATAGACAGCTGTTGGGATGCCACGGAACTGGAGGATATCTATCTGCCCTACAAACCCAAGCGTCGCACGAAGGCGCAGGCTGCCCGCGAACAGGGACTGGAACCACTCGCCACCATCCTGATGATGCAGCGCGAACAGAATCCGCAACTGGCTGCACAACGCTTTGTCCGCGGTGAGGTGAAGGATGCTGATGCTGCCATCAAGGGTGCACAGGACATCATCGCCGAACAGGTGAGCGAGGATGAACGCTCGCGACAACAGCTGCGCGTGTCGTTCCAACGGGAGGCCATGCTTACCTCCACTGTGGTGAAAGCCAAAAAAGATACAGACGAAGCTGCCAAATATGCAGACTACTTTGACTGGGAGGAACCGCTCCGCCGCTGTTCTTCTCATCGTCTGCTGGCTATGCGGAGAGGAGAAAGCGAAGGCATACTCCGTGTGAGTATATCGCCTGATGACGAGGAATGCATAGACCGACTGCAACGGCATTATGTACGGGGGAACGGTGCTTGCAGTAAATTGGTATCTGACTCTGTGACAGATGGTTACAAGCGTCTGCTTAAACCTGCCATTGAGACGGAATTCAGTAATCTGAGCAAGGCTAAAGCGGATGAGGAAGCGATCAAAGTGTTTGCGGAGAATCTCCGTCAGCTGCTGTTGGGCGCACCACTCGGACAGAAGCGGGTGATGGGCGTGGACCCTGGATTCCGTACTGGCTGTAAAGTGGTATGCCTGGATGCACAGGGCAATCTGCTGCATCATGAGGCCATATTCCCCCACCCGCCTGTAAACCGCCGGGCACAAGCCACCGTGCATGTGGCGGATATGATAAGCAAGTTCCACATAGAAGCCATCGCCATCGGCAATGGTACTGCCAGCAGGGAAACGAAAGCCTTTATTGATGAGGTTCTCAGAGATATAGAAGATAAGACATTGGGAGCAGCAAAGGCGGACAGGAAAGTGGAGAAGCCACAGGTATTTGTGGTGAGTGAAGATGGAGCATCCATCTATTCTGCCTCACAGACGGCACGTGATGAATTTCCGGATGAGGACGTGACGGTAAGAGGTGCCGTGAGCATCGGCAGACGACTGATGGACCCGCTGGCTGAACTCGTGAAGATAGATGCAAAGAGCATCGGCGTAGGACAGTATCAGCATGATGTGGACCAGACACTACTGAAGCACAGTCTGGACCAGACGGTGGAGAGTTGTGTGAATATGGTGGGAGTGAATCTGAACACAGCCAGTCAGCATCTGTTGACTTACGTGAGTGGACTGGGACCTGTACTGGCCAAGAACATCATAGACTACCGCAAGGAAAACGGTGCATTCACCAGCAGAGCCCAACTCAAGAAGGTGACCCGATTAGGTCCGGCTGCCTACCAGCAGTGCGCGGGATTCCTCCGTATCACCAATGCTAAGAATCCGCTGGATAATACTGCTGTGCATCCCGAAAGTTACCACATCGTGGAGAAGATGGCTGCAGACCAACACTGTACGGTGGCAGAATTAATCAGCAACAAGGAGAAGCGGGCTGCCATAGACATCCATCAATATGTGACGGCTGAAACGGGTATCCCTACCCTGACGGATATCATGAAGGAACTGGAGAAGCCAGGTCGTGACCCCCGTGAACAGATAGAGGAATTTGAATTCGACCAGAATGTACAGACCATAGATGACCTGCAACCTGAAATGGAACTGCCCGGCATCATCACAAACATCACCAATTTCGGTGCCTTTGTGGACATAGGCGTACATCAGGACGGACTGGTGCATATATCGCAACTCACCAATCACTATGTAAGCGATCCTACTCAAGTGGTGCATCTGCACCAGCATGTACGGGTGAAGGTGATAGAGATAGATGAGCGCCGCCATCGTATATCACTCACGATGAAGGGAATACAGCAATAGTGATAGAAAAGAAAAAGAGGAGATATCCACGAAGGAATCTCCTCTTTTGTTTTTCGTAAAAATACAGCAATTATTTTACTTTTTCTACGATAGCTTTGAAAGCCTCTGGATTGTTGACAGCGAGGTCAGCGAGCACCTTACGGTTAATCTCGATACCAGCTTTTGTCAGCGCACCCATAAGTGCTGAATAGCTCATACCCTCCAGACGTGCGGCAGCGTTGATACGCTGAATCCACAGTGAACGGAAGTTACGCTTCTTGGCACGACGGTCACGATAAGCGTAAGTGAGACCTTTCTCCCAGGTATTCTTGGCTACTGTCCAAACATTCTTACGGGCACCAAAGTAGCCACGTGTAAGCTTTAAAATTTCTTTTCTCTTTGCTCTTGATGCAACGTGATTTACTGATCTTGGCATAATTTTTCTACTTTAAAATGTTTGACAATAGGATTAACGGAGACACAACAGGTCGCGTACCTGCTTCATGTTTGTCTGATCAACAATTGCTTGGTGATCCAGATTACGCTTTTGTTTCTTTGTCTTCTTAGTCAGAATGTGACTGTGGTAAGCATGATGTCTCTTAATCTTACCTGTACCGGTGAATGTGAATCTCTTCTTAGCACCGGAGTTTGTCTTAACTTTTGGCATTTTTTTAATATTTAATTTTGTTATTTATTAATGGTGGCAACGCATATACCCGGCGTTACGCACCTGTTTTTTCTCTCTATTTATTCCTGGGTCAGTTTGTCCAGGGCATCCTTGCTGATTTTGGCATTTGCCAGCAGTCCGCCGTTTGTTGGAGCCTCTGATTCTTCGGATGTTTCCTCTTCGTTCACGACTGTGCTACCTTTAGCTGCCTTATCCTGCTGCTTAGATTCAGCCTCTCGCTTCTCACGGTCCAAAGCCTGCTGACTTTTCTTAACCAGTCCTACTTTCTTCGGTGCGAGATAGATGAACATCTTCTTACCTTCGAGTGATGGCATGTGCTCCACCTTACCATACTCTTCCAGGTCGTTAGCGAAACGGAGCAGTAACACTTCGCCTCGCTCTTTGAACAGGATAGAACGTCCGCGGAAGAATACGTATGCGCGTACCTTATTACCTTCCTCCAGAAATTCCATTGCATGCTTCAGTTTGAACTGATAATCATGCTCATCGGTCTGAGGTCCGAATCTGATTTCCTTCACCTCTACCTTAACCTGCTTGGATTTCATTTCCTTAGCATGTTTCTTCTGCTGATACAGGAACTTGGAATAATCAATGAGGCGACATACTGGTGGATTTGCGTTGGGAGATATCTCGACAAGGTCTACGCCCTGGTCGCGAGCCATATCCAATGCTTGGCGTGTAGGGACTACTGTTGCTCCGCCGTCTCCTACGATGCGGACTTCGCGTACACGTATCTGTTCATTCACACGGTACTGATTCTTGATTTTGTCGTTCTTCATTCAACTTTTTTATGAAATCGGGTGCAAAGTTACGATAAAACTTATAAATTACAAAATTTTTTCTCATTTATTTTACGTTTATCTCTCCACTATCCCCACTTTTTATTCTTTTAGAGGTAACTGGGCACAATTCTTCCCGTGGGGGGAATACACAAATCACTGATTTAACGACCATTATTACAGATTTGTTTGGTAATATGGAAAAAATGTTCTAATTTTGCTACCGTCAAAAAAGCATATTGGCAACTTAACCAAATAGAAACGAAAAATGGAAAAAGTAGACCGTATCACTACCATTCAACAATACAACGACATGATGGGCGTGGAGACACTCCATCCGCTTGTATCCGTCATCAATTTCTCTGAATGTGAGCCGCTTCCTTTCAAGCGTGCCTACTACGGCATGTACTGTGTATTTCTGAAAGACTGCAACTGCGGACCGATGACGTATGGCAATAAATATTATGATTATCAGGAAGGCACCATTGTGACGATGGCCCCCGGACAGGTGTATGGTATCGATCGTCCACAGAAGGTGCAGCCTCACGGATGGGCACTGGTTTTCCATCCTGATTTCATCAATGGCACGGAACTAGGTAGAACCATCAAGGAGTATCACTTCTTCTCGTATGACATCGATGAGGCGCTGCACATCTCCCAGAAAGAGCGGGTTCTGATAGAACAGTGTTTCCAGAATATGCGCAGTGAACTGCAGGAGAAAATAGACAAGCACACACAACGGGTGGTTTGCCATGAGATACAGCTGCTGCTTGACTACTGTCTGCGCTTCTATGACCGCCAGTTTATCACCCGCCATACAGCCAACAGTGATTTGCTCACAAGGTTTGAGACATTGGTGGATGACTATCTGCATACGGATGACATCAAGCAGAATGGTCTGCCATCTGTAAGCTATTTTGCTGATAAGTTGTTCCTCTCTGCCAATTATTTCGGCGATCTGATTAAGAAGGAAATGGGAGTTTCTCCTAAAGATTATATTCAGGATAAACTGATTAATTATGCCAAAGAGAAGTTATTATCCAGCGACCAGCCGATAGCGCTTGTTGCTGATGACCTGGGGTTCCAGTACTCCAACCACTTCACACGTATGTTTAAGAAGTATGTGGGTGTATCTCCTTCTGAATATCGGAGCATGAACTAAAGAGCAGTCGCAGCAATAAGGCGCAAGCAAAGATTACGACATATATCAACACTACTTGTATCCCGTTTACCCGTATATGTGCAATAGAAGCCATCGGTAAACGGGATATGCTGTCTAATACAATGTTCAGCGCTGATACGATGAGCATAAGCACGGTCACTACCATCTGCTGCACGATATGCCACCATGCCAGTGCCACTATCGCTACGGAGAAATATAAGACCAGCGTGGCACCTGGAATAACAATCAGATTAGTCAACAGAAAATACAGGGGAAGTCTGCCGAAATAATATGCCACGAGGGGAGCTGTACCCAACTGCGCCATGCAGGAAAGAACGGTCAGCTGCCATACCCATTTCAGCACAGGATGCCGCTGCTGCACGTCTGCGGGAATCACCTCGCTCACCGGCTGCTGGAATATCATGATGAAAGCCACAGCCATAAAGGATAACTGGAAACTGATGTCATACAGGGTAAGCGGATTGGCACACAGCATCACCACAGCCACAAACGCCAGTACATTGAGCGACATTCGCGGTCTGCCCGCCAATCCCACTGCTGAGTAGATGGTAATCATCATGGCCGCCCTCACTACCGATGGCATCAGTCCTACCATCACCGAATAACTCCAGATGGCAGTCAGCAGAAGCAATTCACTCCATAAGCGCTTTTTGCTACCGAATGTCAGCATCGACAGTAATACATAGATGATGGAGAGATGCAATCCGGAAAGAGCCAATACATGCGATGCACCTGATAACTGATAGGCCTCTTTGGTATCATGACTCAATGCCGACTTATCTCCCAGTGTCATCGCCTCTACCACAGCCAGAGCCTGTCCTTCCATGCCCATCTGCTGATAGCGCTCCACCAGTTTACTTCTGAATCGTAAGGCCGCTATCCGTGTACGCTGCCAGACTGACAGATGCCGCAGACTGACCACCTTAGACTGCCAGTTGGCGTAATAGATAAAAGTCTGACAACTCACATCATGCGACTGGAATTTAGAAGGAGTCAGCGGCTCCATCTCCGACTTCACTTCGATGCCCATACCTGGACTCAGATGTAGATATCTACCTTCTACGGTATCACACAGAAGACTGGCTGAAACTGTTTTTCCGCTCATCTCACCGGTAGTAGGCATGATTTGCATCCACACCGTCCGCCCATGTTTCACAGGTTGACTCAGCACCACTGCATCATATACCCTGTCACCATGTGGCAACTCTTGCTGAGGTTGCACCCAAGCAGTCAGAAAGCCTCCCAAAGAAAGTACACATAACATGATACATACCGTCTGCACACCACCCCATCTGTACGTCGACAAAGCCAGACAAAGCATCAGTATGACACCACTCATCCACATCCCTACCGATACAGCAGGAAGATAACCGCTCATCGCAATTCCAAGCATCAGTGGGATGGCTATGCGGAGCATCGGCAACAAGTCGAAATGTTGTGAGAGGGTCAAGTGATTCATCAGACGAAAGAAAATTATAAGATTGAATGCATTGTTTGGTTATCGGGAAATTATAAAGCATGCTATGGGGAAAAGCTGTCAGTATCATCTGGAAGAGAAAAACTAGCAGAATGATTCAAGAGGAGAAAAGACTGTCAGCATAA
This sequence comes from Prevotella sp., assembly GCA_036796635.1. Classification (GTDB taxonomy): domain Bacteria; phylum Bacteroidota; class Bacteroidia; order Bacteroidales; family Bacteroidaceae; genus Prevotella. The sequence continues at coordinate 10,977 of DAIRCP010000050.1, forward strand.
TCCTGTGTAAAAAATACCCCGACAGAATACGTAATGTTTCTGCCGGGGTAATAAGTGACTTACCACTTAGCCGTTCATCTGTTCAGAGATGACACGAAAATTACAAAGTGGAAGCAAAGATATACTCATAGAAACAGCTGCATACACCGAAGAGTACGATACCTACTGTACAGATGGCGAGCGCCAGACGTACATGGAAATCGCTCTGGAAGGTAGGCAGAGGAGTATTGGACGGTTTGATAAACATCGCCTTCACAATGAGCAGATAGTAGTACAATGACACTACCGTATTGATCAATGCTACGAATACCACTACATAAGCCCATACACTACCCTGCTGGGCAGCAGCCATAAATACGAAGAACTTGCTGAACATACCTGCAAACGGAGGGATACCTGCCAGAGAGAAGAGCGCCAGTGTCGTGATGAACGAGAGGCGCGGATTAGTCTGATAGAATCCGTTGAGAGAGGCAATCTTTGTCGTATTAAACTTGTTCTCCACTACGCCGATTACAGTGAACACTGCCATGTTGGCTACGATGTAAACCAGTACATAATAGATCAGTGCAGTGATAGAGTAATTGTTGGCACCTACCACAGCCAGCATGATATAACCTGCCTGAGAGATGGAACTGAATGCCATGAAGCGCTTCAATTCGCGCTGACGGATGGCAAACAAGTTGGCAATTGTGATAGAGAGAACGATAACTACGTAGAGCAGTGGCTGCCAGTACATTTTCATTCCACCGAATACATGGATAAGAATAGTACACAGAGCCAGTGCAGCAGCACCCTTTGAAATAACACTCAGATAACCCGTCACAGCTGTAGGCGCACCCTGATAAGTATCGGCTGTCCAGAAATGGAACGGTACAAGAGATATCTTGAAACCAAGTCCACTGAAGAAGAACACGAGACCGATGATGAGAAGAGCCAGATGGCTGTTCAGGAAATCAGGAGTTCCAACTAGCTGAGATACTGTATCGAAATACAAGGTACCTGTAGCTGCATAGATGAAACTGATACCGAAGAGCATCACACCGCTGGAGAAGGTAGCTGTCAGCACAAACTTGGCAGCAGCTTCAGCACTCTGGCGCTTCTTCTTGTCGAAAGCCACCATACAAGCCAAAGGCACGCTCGCCATTTCCAGTCCTAAGAAGAACATCAGGAAGTGTCCGGCTGAAAGCATCATATACATACCCAGCAGGGTAGATACGATGAGGAAGAAGAACTCACCCGCCAACTTGCTGGCAGAGGTTTCCAACCAGGGTTTTGCCATCAGCACCACGATGATGGTACCTGCTGCAAGGATGAGTTTCATCAGAGTAATATAGGGTGCCGACTGATACAGTCCGCTGAACACAGTCTGCTGTCCGGTAGTCATGACACAAGGAATGCTGACCAGGAAGAGCATCACTGCTGCCACAGCGCCCAGTGTTGTTATTTTGCGGCTTCCCTTCATGCAGAGGTCTACAAAGAAGAGAACCAGCATGGTAAGGACCAGGCCTGCTTCAGGCAGTAAGTCCAAAAATTGTGAATAATCCATATCTGCTGTTGATTACATGTTTATGACGTTGAGGATTGGACCTACAGCGTCGCTGATAACATTACTTACCCAAAGTGGGAATATACCCAGACCTGCCACACAGAAGATGAGGCAGCATACAGCTACGCGCTCGTCCCAGGTTGCATCGGTCAATGTCTCATAGTGAGGATCGGCCACCTTCTGGTATAATATCTTGCCTACTACACGCAGGATGTAAACGGCGGTCACTACGATAGAGGTACATGCGATGATGGTACATACGCGATGGAACATATCATTGTTTTCGAATGAACCTACAAAGATCGTCATCTCTGCCACGAATCCTGAGAAGCCAGGCAGACCTAAGTTGGCCAGACCGGCGATGACATAACCTACGGAGAGGAATGGCATAATCTTCATCAGACCGCCCAGCTTGCGTACGTCACGTGTGTGGGTACGACCGTAAATCATACCGATCAGGGCGAAGAAGAGGGCTGTCATCAGACCGTGTGAGAGCATCTGCAGCACAGCACCTGTACAAGCTGTCTTCGTCATCATGAGCAGGGCAAAGAGCACCATACCGCAGTGACTCACTGAAGAATAAGCATTGATGTACTTCAGGTCAGTCTGTACACAGGCAGAGAGGGCACCGTAAACCACAGAGATAGTGGTCAGTATCAGGAATATCCATGCCAACTGCTGAGCAGCCTGTGGCAACAGATACATAGCGATACGGAAACATCCGTAACCACCCAGTTTCATCAGCACACCGGCATGCAGCATAGATACTGCCGTAGGTGCGGAAGCATGACCGTCGGGGCTCCATGTATGGAATGGGAACAAGGCTCCCAGCACACCGAAACCGATAAAGATGAATGGGAACAACACCTTCTGTACTGCTACAGGGATATTGTGCATGGCTGCTATCTCATTCACGTTCATGGTCGTAGCACCACTGAAGAAATAGATACCCAGGATACCGATGATGAGCAGTGCACTACCACCCATCAGCATCAGGGTCAACTTCATGGCTGCATACTCCTTAGGACCGCTACCCCATACACCAATCAGGAGGTACATAGGAATCAGCGCCACCTCATAGAACATGAACATGGTGAAGAGGTCCGTACAGATGAAGAATCCGTAAACACCCGATGCAAGCAAGGTGAACCAGAGGAAATATTCTTTGGTCATCGGTTTCAGCTGCCAGGAGGCAAATGTACCGGTGAACACGATTACACTAGACAAGAGCAGCATCACTACGGAGATGCCGTCCACACCGATGGAATAAGCGATATTCAATGGGCGGAACCAAGGAATACTGTATGTAAGCAGCATCTGGGCGGTATTGCCGGCAGCACGCTGCTGAACGAAATATACAGTAAGCCAGATAGAGAGACCCAGCAGAGCTGTGGCACCTACTACCATCACACCACGTACCTGATTCAGATTGCGTGACAGCCAGAGGCCGAGCAACATCAGTACGGGAATTACAACGAAAAGACTTAATATACTCATTTTGTTATATTTTCTATGATTTTCATTTATAATTCTATAGTGCGAGCAGGAATAGCGTGAGTGCTACGGCACCGGTCAGGAACCAGATAGCGTACTGACGTACATCACCACTCTGCCAGCAGCGGATACTCTCACCGGCTTCGTTGGTACCCCATGCCATGAAGTTGAATGTTCCGTCCACTACGTGGCGGTCGAACCATGCGATTGGCATAGAGATGCAACGGAATATCACCTTGTGAGTCATAAACTGCCATGCATCATCAATATAGAAACGGTTGAGTGCTGCCATGTGCAGCTTTGGCATCTTCTTAGCCAGCATATCAGGCACTGGATTGTGCTTAGGAGCATACATCCAGGTAGCCAGGGCGAAACCGATGGTTGCCACGCAGAGGCTCATCCATGCGGTGCTGCCGAAGTGGAAGCTCTGCAGGGCGATGTCCTCGCTCAGGCCATCTGCTGATACGAAATGTCCGAATGGAATCCAGCCTGCCACGCAGGATACGATTGCCAGGAACACCAGCGGTCCCCACATCACGAAGGGCACTTCCTGTGGCTTGCGGCGATTCTCGGGATCCTGCTCATAGTAAGAGTCACCCCAGAAGATGACGTAATACAGACGGAACATATAGAATGCGGTCATACCTGATACGAGGGTCATGAAATAACCCATGTATGGAGAGAACTTGAAACAAGCGTCCACAATCTCATCCTTGGAGAAGAAACCTGCCAGAGGCCAGAAACCGCTGATGGCGATACAGCCGATGAGGAAACAGATGTTGGTGATAGGCATATACTTGTGCAGTCCGCCCATGTACTCCTTGAAGTTGCTGCCGATAATCACGATGATAGCACCGGAGCAGAGGAAGAGCAATGCCTTGAACATAGCATGTGTGAACAAGTGGAACATACCTGCCATATAACCTGTGCTGCCCTCGCCTTCCAAGGCTGTGCAGACACCCAGTGATACGAGCATATAGGCTATCTGTGAGATAGTGGAGAATGCCAGACCACGCTTGATATCACGCTGACAGCAAGCTACTGCTGCTGCATAGAATGCGGTGAAGGCTGCGATGTAAGCCACATAGTGCAACTGCTCAGGAGCGTATTGTACCCAGATGGGGAACAGGCTCGCCACCTGATATACACCAGCCACCACCATGGTAGCAGCATGAATCAGGGCAGACACTGGAGTTGGACCCTCCATGGCATCCGGCAACCAGATGTGCAGTGGGAACATGGCACTCTTACCGGCACCACCGATGAACATCAGGAACAGTGCCATAGGCAGTACCCATGAAGCACCCTGCAGACTACCCTGCAGACCCGGCTGTACATTGAGGTCATAAGAGAATGTACCTACATAGAAGCTGTAGAACAGAATACCGATCAGGAAGAACAGGTCGGCGAATCGGGTTACGATGAATGCCTTCTTGGAAGCGTGTACGGCAGCATGCTTGGGATAATAGAATCCGATAAGCAGATAAGAGCACACACCCACGAGCTCCCAGAACAAGTACATCTGAAACAGATTGGTAGCTACTACCAGTCCCAGCATACTCATCGTAAAGAGACCCAGGAAAGCATAGAAGCGCTGGAAGCCCTTCTCATAACCTTCCTTCTTGTAGTGCTCATCGCGCTCAGCCATATAGCCGAAGGAATAGATGTGGACCATCAGACTGACTGTCGTAATCACGATCAGCATCATCACACTGATTGGAGTGAGACGGAAACCTACATGGAACGTAAGCAGTTCAGTAAACTTCAGCCACGTAATATTAAATACCGTCACAGTGGGATAAAGACCAGTAGCGGCATCACGACCTACGGCAAAGAAATACTCGTAAGCAGTATAAACCGACATAGCAAACACAGCACCTATCAGACACGTGCCGATGATGCCAGCTACCTTCGGTTTCATCTTCATACCGGCCAGACCGAGCAGCAAAAAGCTCAGGAATGGCAGCAGAAGGATTAGAAATGCGTAACTATACATAGTTTTTTAATTACTTTTGATAATGATTAAAATGACTAATTCTTCATCTCTGTGATAGAATCTACCGTATCACTGTGGAAGCGGCGATACACATTGAGGATGATGGCAATAGCCACAGCACTCTCCGCAGCACTCACGCCGATGGAAAACAGGGTGAAGAACATGCCCTCATTGCCTGCTGGATACAGCAGACGGTTGATGGCTGCAAAGTTCAGATCCACCGCATTGAGCACCAACTCAATAGAGATGAGCATCGCAATCAGGTTGCGACGGGTTACGAAACCGAATACGCCGATGAAGAACAATAATGCACTCAGGGCGAAGAAATATTCTACTGGTATCATTTGTCGTCCTCCTCTTTTCTGGCAACTGCTAAGCCGCCGATGATACATGCTAACAGGAACAGGGAGATAAACTCGAAGGCGAGCACATACTCACCACGGCCTGACCCTACCAGTCCTTTACCTATAGCCGCCATACTTACTTCTGCATCGGGCAGAGCCTCAGCAGCAAAGAGATAGTGGTTCTTGAGCAGGATGAAACTTACCGTAGCCAAACTCACCAGCACAATCACTGCACCGAAAGCCACACGGCTACCCTTCATCCGCTCCACCATACCCTGCAGTGTACGCTTGCTCACCAACTGGATGGCGAAGATATAGATCATCGTCACACCACCGGCATAGATGCTGATCTGAGCAGTACCCAGGAAACTATAGTCGAGCAGGAAATACATACCTGCCACACCGAAGAGCACAAACAACATGAATGTTGCGGCCCTCATAATTCGCTTCGTGGCGACACACATCACGGCAGAACCGAGAATCACCACTGCGAGAATGATAAACATTACTATATTGGCCATGGTTTACTTCGTTTTAGTATTAAACTTACCTATTTCCAATGGAGCACCACCGTCGATGAGGTTAGGCAGACTTCCGCCCTGATATACCTCTTTGTCGAGATGCAGCACCAGCTTGTCGCGGTCGAATACGCTGTTCTCGAAATCGTTGGTAAACTCGATAGCATCAAAGTTACAAGCATTCACACAGAGCTGACAGAACATGCAGTCGCCCAGGTCATACTGGTAGTCATCTAGCTTTTTCTTCTTGCGGCCTGTTTCAGGATCCTCCTCCATGTGGGCGGTAATCTTAATCGTATCGTTAGGACAGCTCTTCTCACAGAGTGTGCAGGCAGTACATTTGTAGCTGCCGTCCTCATTACGTTTGAATACGAGGCGACCGCGGTGACGCTTGGCCACATGCAGTGTGGTCTTGCGGTTTTCCGGATACTGTTCTGTGCTCTTGGGCGTGAAGTATTCCTTCCAGGTAATCTTCAGTCCGATACCGAGCGTCTTCATCGCAGCACCGATTTCACCGAAATATGATTTTTTATTTTCCATTTCTTAATTGATCTTCTTTATATAATTAAAGATGTACGCGCGATGTTAGATGGTCCATCCTAATGCTACGCAGCAAGTGGTAGCAAACAGCACGATAAGCATCAGTGGCATCAGGTACTTCCACTCCAGTTTCAGTATCTGGTCGATACGCAGACGGGGATATGTCCAGCGCACCCACATCAGAATCCATACGATGAGGAAGGTCTTGCCGAAGAACCAGATGAAACCTGGAATGAGGTTCATCAGATTGTCAAATCCCTCGATACCGATGTTGATAGGAGCCCAACCGCCCAGGAATACGGCACTTGCCAGTCCTGAGATAACGAAGAGGTTGAGGTACTCAGCCAGGTAATAATAACCGAATCCCATACCTGAATACTCTGTATGGTAACCGGCAGTAAGTTCACTCTCAGCCTCGCCCAGGTCGAACGGACCGCGGTTGGCTTCAGCATTACCGGCTATCAGGAATACGATGAAAGCGATGATGGCAGGGATATGGCCCTGGATAATCAGCCAGTTCCAAGGACCCGTCTGAGCCTCCACGATACCACTCATCTGCATGGTTCCGGTGAGCACCACGGCACTGATCATACACAGACCGAGCGACATCTCGTAAGAGATGAGCTGTACGGCACTACGCATGGCAGACACCACAGAGTACTTGTTGTTACTACCCCAGCCGGCCATGAAGATACCCAGCACGCCGATGGAGCTGATAGCAGTCACCAGGAAGATGCCCACATTGAAGTCGAGCACGTGCATACCCTTGTTCCAAGGCAGGAAAGAGAAGGTACCCACACTGGCAATCATCACGAGGAATGGCGCCACGATGTAGAGAAACTTATCAGCCTTATCTACGAAGAAGATCTCCTTGATGAGCATCTTCAGCACGTCGGCAAACACCTGCAGCAGTCCCCACTTACCTACTCGCATAGGTCCGATACGGCACTGGAAGAAGGCACACACCTTACGTTCCATATAGATGAGCACGATACAAATCATTGCATACGCTACGAGCACCAGGGCACCCACGAGTACGCACTCAATCAGAATGGTCCAGAAACTGGGCAGACCCAGGGTCACGCTCAGCAGTGAGTCGAACCATTTTGCTATTATACTAAAATCAAACATATCTTTTATCTGTCAATATCAGGAATTACAAAATCGATTGAAGCACCGGTAGCCACCAAGTCGGCAATCTTCTGTCCGCGCAGCATCTTGTCGAAAGCGCCGGTCAGAGAGAGTCCCATCGGGCGCATCTTCAAGCGGTAAGGGCTCTTGTCGCCACGGCTGTCCAGATATACGCCGAACTCGCCTGCGCCGCCTTCCACTGAGAAGTACCATTGTCCCTCAGGTACCTTGATGATAGGTTTCTGCTTGATATAGAATTCACCCTCAGGAATATTATCGATGAGCTGTTCGATGATGTTCAGGCTCTGATAGATTTCCTGGATATGTACGTAGTAGCGGTCCATGGAGTCGGCACCGGTCTTGGTGATTTCCTCGAAGTCCACTTTACCGTACATAGCATAAGGATGAGTCTTGCGCACGTCATTGTGCCATCCGGCAGCACGTCCGGCAGGACCTGTGAGTGCATAGTTGATGCTGTCTTCCAGGTTCAGCGGTCCCACGCCTTCCAGACGCTGGTGTGTAATCACGTTGTCGCCGAACACATCCAGGTACTCCTGTACCATGGGGCGCATATATTTACAGAATTTCTTGGTGTTCTCCACGAAGTTCGGATCGATGTCATCCTGCAGTCCACCTATTCTATAATAGTTCTGGATCAGTCGTCCGCCGGTAGTCTCCTCCATCACGTTCAGCAAGTGCTCACGGTCGCGCATGGTATAGAGGAATGCAGTCAGTGCGCTCAGGTCCTGTGCACAGGTGCCCAGGAAGAGCAAGTGATTGTCTATACGCTGCAGCTCGTCCATGATGGTGCGGATATACTGGATGCGGTCGTTGAGCTCGATGCCCATACCCTCCTCTATCACGCCCACCAGCGCATGGCGGTGCATCATGGCGCAGAGATAATTCAGACGGTCTGTCAGAGCCAGGGTCTGCGGATAAGTCATGCTCTCGCACATCTTCTCCATGCCACGGTGGATATATCCCAGGTGGGGATAGATACGCTTCACGGTCTCGCCGTCCAGCACAGCCTGCAGACGGAGCACACCGTGCATACTCGGGTGGTTAGGACCCAGGTTCATCACGAAGTCATTCTCATCAAACAGGCGATGCGGTGTAGCCACCAGTCGTCCGTTCTGGTCCAGACTGTACTCCACGGTGAAGTCACTCTCAGGTTCATCCTCCAGTGTGAGCGGATTGTGCTCGTCGCTGGTGTCAAAGTCTTTGCGGAGTGGATAACCGTCGAAGTCATTGCGCAGGAAGAGGCGTCGCATGTCAGGATGCCCCAGGAATTTGATTCCGAGGAAATCAAACACTTCGCGCTCCAGCAGGTCAGCCACGTGCCACAGATTGATGACTGTAGGAATCACATAGTCGTCGCCCACCTTCTTGGCAATCGTCTTCACACTCGTACGCTCATGGTTCTGAGTATTCTCCAGGATGTAGATACATCCCAGTCCCTCTTCGCCGAAGTCTTCGCCCACGATAGTCACGAGATAATCGTAATGCTTCTCGTTTTTCAGTTTGGCCATCTCGGCAGCAAACTGATCAAATTCCAATACTTGGTTGTTTAGTTTCATTTAGCGGCCTCCTTATTAGCGGTTTCGGCAGCCTTCTGGTCAGCCTGTAGTTTGTTCACGAAGTCTGTAGGCACGTCGGTCACTGTGATAGGTTCACGCTTGCCTTTCAGTCCGTAAGTAAGCTCTTCGTTACTTACGCCCAACTGGCGTTCCTCTTTGGTCTGCTTGTGGTTGGCACCGCCGAAGAATTTCTCAATCTTCACCTTGCGCTGCAGCTGCATCATACCATAGAGGATAGCCTCCGGACGTGGAGGGCAACCGGGGATATACACATCCACAGGCACGATTTGGTCGATGCCCTTCACCACACTGTAACTCTTTTTGAAAGGACCACCACTGATGGTGCATCCGCCCACAGCCACCACATACTTAGGTTCTGCTATCTCGTCGTACAGACGCTTGAAAGCAGGAGCCATCTTGTTGGTGATTGTTCCGGCGCACATGATGAGGTCGGCCTGTCGTGGAGAGTTACGCGTCACCTCAAAACCGAATCGGCTGAAGTCATAACGGGCGCATCCCACTGCCATAAACTCAATACCGCAGCAGCTTGTACCGAAGGTAAGCGACCATAGTGAGTTACTGCGTCCCCAGTTGATAAGCTGGTCCAGACTGCCTGTCACTACGTTCACGCCGCCCTCATGCAGCTCGTCCACGATTTTCTCAAGACCCTCATTGTCCTTAAACTCGTTGTAAGGAATACTCTTGATTTTGGGTTTTCTTACTTCCATTCCAGTGCTCCTTTCTTCCAGGCATAAGCCAGACCTAAAACTAGAACTACCAGGAAAAATCCGATGCTCAGCAGGGCTGCGCTACCGAAACTTTTCACTACTACTGCCCATGGATAGAGGAAAACGGTTTCCACATCAAACATGAGGAACAGAACTGCGAACAGGTAATATCCTACATGCAGAGGCAACCAGGATGAACCGCGAGTAGGAATACCACACTCGAATGGTTCGCCCTTCACCTTGTTGTAGGAACGAGGTCCAATGAGCTTAGCCACTACATAAGCCCCCGCTACCAGCACAATAGCCGTCAGAATGACGGTAATTAACAAGTAAAAGTTCATAAAATTATTATAATTACAATATTGTATGCTTTAAAAAACCGTGCAAAGGTACAAAAAAATCCGTAATATATAAGCTAAAACAGTGAAAAAATTAAATAGGTGTATAAAATATGCGCCATTTAGGTTAGTTTGCACGTCCTTTAGTTTGGCACGCCTTTTGCATGTTTCATCCTAAAAACATCAGATTATGGCAGGTGCAAAATGGATAGGCGGCTTTCTCGGCCTTTTAAGTGGACACGCTCTCGGAGCCATTGCAGGTTTTGCTTTGGGCTCTTTAGTGGATATGCTGATAGACGGAACCGCGTCGTCAGACCGTTCTAATAATTTTTACAGCACTGATTCAGGTAGAAGTCAGCAGTATCGCGACCCTCAGGAGGGTGAGCGCAACGGATTCCTTTTCTCGCTCATGGTTTTGGCGGCTCACATCATTCAGGCCGATGGCAAAATCATGCATTCTGAAATGGAATTGGTACGCAATTTCTTACGACAGAATTTCGGCGAGTCAGCCGTTACGCAGGGCGACCAGATACTGCGTAAACTCTTCGAGTACCGCCGGCGTCAGGGCGACCAGTTCTGGTATGAGCAGATACGTCAGGCGTGCAGGGAGATGGCAGCTGTCATGCCTGTGGAGCATCGCATCCAGCTGATTGCCTTTTTGGCAGAGATTGCCAAGGCCGACGGTCAGGTACTTCCTGCGGAGATAGATTCCATCCGCGAAGTCTGTCTCAATTTAGGTCTTGCTGCCTCGGTGGTCGATCAGATGTTCTCTCTGGGCGGCACCACCCTGGATGATGCCTATCGCACCTTCGGCCTCACCGCCGATGCCACCGATGATGAGCTCAAGAAGACTTATCGCCGTCTGGCTCTCCAGTATCATCCCGACCGTGTGGCCACCCTTGGCGAAGATGTCAAGGAGGCAGCCAAAAAGAAGTTTCAGGAACTTAATGATGCCAAAGACCGCATCTGGAAGGCACGCAACATCCGATAAAAACTTTTGTGACCTGTTACCGTGTTACCGGAGTAACCTTGAGCCGATTTGTTAAATAGTTGTTAAAGGTACACCATTACTCATCATACTATTAAAATTTTGTCTACCTTTGCCGTGTGTAAAAAACCTAAAATATAACTAATAAGTATGATGAAATTTAGAAATGTGCTCTTGTGTGCAGCACTGGGTATGGCTGTCCAGACCATCTCCGCTGATGATTTGACACCTGCCTTCCGCAATTTTGCGCCCAAGCCACCCATGGGCTGGAACTCATGGGACTGTTATGCTTCCTCAGTCAAGGAGAAGCAAGTGTACAGCAATGCCAATTACATGGCTCAGAAACTCCTGAAGTACGGATGGAACTATGTCATCATAGACATCCGCTGGTACACCGACGACACTGGCCGCTGGTACAATCAGACCAACCCCAAGTACACCATCGATGCCTACGGCCGCTATCTGCCCGATGAGGGCCGCTTCCCCTCCGCTGCCAACGGCGTGGGATTCAAGGCCATCGGCGACAGTCTCCACCGTCTGGGACTCAAGTACGGCATCCATATCATGCGCGGCGTACCCAAGTTGGCAGTCACCCGTAAACTGCCTATCAAGGGCACCGGTTACACCTGCGACCAAATCTATAAGACCGACTCCCTATGTACCTGGCTCAATGATAATTATGGAGTGGACTGCACCAAAGCCGGCGCACAGGATTATTACAATTCGCTCATGGACCTCTATGCCTCATGGGGTGTGGACTTCATCAAGATAGACGACCTCAGCCGCCCTTATCATGACGGCGAGGTGGAACTCATCCGCAGAGCCATCGACCAGACGGGCCGCCCCATGGTGATGAGCATCTCTCCGGGAGCCACACCGCTGGACAAATGGCAGAGCGTCCAGAACCATGCCAATATGTGGCGCATGATGGACGACCTCTGGGATAAATGGAGCGATGTACTCAAGGAGTTTGAACTCTGCAAGAACTGGAATCAGTATCGCCGGGCAGGCAACTATCCTGACTGCGACATGCTGCCGCTGGGCAAGTTGGAGCTCACCTCCAGTTCTCCCCGCTGGACCAACCTCACCAAGAGCGAGCAGGTCACGATGATGAGCCTATGGAGCATCTTCAAGAGTCCCCTGTTCTTCTCCGGCGACCTCACCTATAATGATGCCTTCACAGACAGTCTGCTCACCAATGAAGAGGTGCTCCATATCGACCAGAACTCCGTCAACAACCGCGAGGTGAGCAATGACGGTACCCGCGTGGTATGGACAGCCGACGACCCCACCTCCAAGTCCAAGTACGCAGCCCTGTTTAATACCGGCAGCAGCGACAAGTGGATACGCGCCAACGAAGCCCTCTACTCCACCGAGACCATCACCAAGCTCACCACCGGATTCGGTCAGCAGGTAGACACCGACATTCCCGCAGGCAGCAAGGTGCTCGCCCTGATCGTGGACGACAGCGGCGATAACTACAACTATGACCATGGCGACTGGGTGAACCCCACCGTAACCCTGGCCGACGGCACCGTGAAAGACCTGACCGCCGCAGACGTGGTACGCACGGAGACCGACGGCAGCTATTTCAAATACGTACGTTACAACACCAATCTGGACAACGGCACCCTCAAGATAGACGGCAAGGCCTACACCAAGGGCTTCAGCTGCAATGCCAATGCCATGGTGCTCTATCGTCTGCCCGAAGGTGCCACGCACTTCAGCGGATATTGCGGAATAGACGACACCGGCCGACTGCAGAGCGGTTCCACCTCCAGCATCAAGTTCATGGTGTTCAATGAAGACCCCACCGCCCGCGACGTCTGCAATCCCGCTTATGCCGCAGCCAACTCCGGACTCGTATCGCGTACCTTCCAGCAGGAGGGCGTGAATCTGGAAGCCGACATCACAGGAGCCAGAAACCTCTATCTCGTAGTGACCAATGCCGGTGATAACTTCAACTACGACCATGCCGACTGGATCAATCCCACGCTGGTGGATGCCGACGGCAATGAGACGCAGCTCACCACCATACAGTACACCAGTTCCAAGACAGACTGGCAGAACATTTCGCTATATAATAAGAATGTAGACGGCGGCACGCTGAATGTCAACGGCACCAGCTATACCAACGGCATCGGCACCAATTCCAATTCCGTCATCACTTACGATTTGCCCGCCAATCACAAGTGGGTCAAGTTCAAGACTTTTGCCGGATATGACTACGCCATGAAGAGTGCAGCCAACGGCGTGACGATGGAGTTCCAGGTTTACACCACCAGTCCGATGGGTTCAGACAGCATCACAGTGCCCCTCAAGTTATCCGACATCGGCATAGCCGCAGATGCCGAATGTGAGTTGTACGACATCTGGAGCGGCAAGTCGCTGGGCACAGTCTCAGGCAGCATCTCCCCGAGTGTAGCCAACCATGGTGCCCGCCTGCTCAGGATTACCCCCACAGGCAACACCACCGCGATACATGCCATCCAGCAGTCCGCAGGCAGTCAGGGCAAGGCCAGCAGCAGTCATTTGTCCGATGGTGTGTACAGTCTCAGGGGTGCCCGCGTATCAGCAGATTTAAGCAGTGCCCCCACAGGTCTCTACATCGTCAATAAGAATCATCAGAGCCTCAAGGTGATGAACAGATAAATCATCCGTCAGCACATCAGAGCAAGCCCGCCATTCAGACTATTGATAGTCCGTGGCGGGCTTTATGTATATACCACTTTTTACGAATGTGACGTGTGACGTGTGACATTTTTAATTGTACCGAATTCGGGGGAATTAAAATTGGGGTTATAC
>DAIRCP010000051.1:0-24523 GCA_036796635.1 Prevotella sp.
GATTCGGAAAATTGGCTTAATAAAGAAAAAAGTATAGCCACTTAGGGGTCATAACCTATATAAGTAGCAGGTGCCGTTATGGTAATTACGGGTCGGTTTAATGGTAAGTACGAATCGTTTTAATGATAACCGCGAGTCACATTCATGTCACTTCTGAACTGTGAATGACGATTACAGCTACGCATACCCCTAGAAATAAAAGTTTTCCAATTTATATTTCACTTGCAAACCACTGAAAAACAGTATACTTACGGTGGAACATCAATCGGAACAAACGGACAAAATAAGAATCATATTGAGAATGAAAGATGAAACACATGTTTCACCGGGTTCTATAGGTTTATGGGCATATGAGGAGATTGTGAAAGATTGAAGGATATATGTAAAAATCGGTTCTTAGTCAAATTTGGTGAAGCTTTACCGACTCGCATGTAATATAATGTATTAGTTTTGCATTAATGGATTCAATAACTTTTACCACCAAATTTGACTAAGGTCCTTTCTGTTTTATCGTAATATTGATGAATGTATATCAAATACCGGTTATTCTTATCTAATGACAGTTGCAGTCTGCAGTTGGGTATCGCTGCTGCCGCCTACAAATAACTGATACTGACCAGGAAGCACTCGCATAGTATTGGTCTGGGCATCCCAGCACTCAAAACTACTGCGGGGCAATAAGATGGATACCTGACGGCTCTCTCCTGGCTGAAGCGAGATTCGCTGACAGGCACGTAAGCTCTTAATGGGACCGGCTGCATCGGCGGTACGACGAATATATACCTGGGCTATCTCTGTACCTGATTTTTTACCTGTATTGGTCAGCGTGAATGTGACGGCACCTTGCTGATACCTGGGTTTTCCGTATGCAAAGGTGGTGTAACTCAGACCGTGACCGAAGGGATAGAGTGCCTCGCCACGGAAATACCGATAGGTACGGTTCTTCATCGTATAGTCCAGGAAATCAGGCAGTTCATCCGTGGACTTATAAAAGGTGACAGGTAACTTTCCGGAGGGATTGTAATCACCAAAAAGTACATCCGCTACTGCCTCACCTCCGCGCTCTCCCGGATACCATGCCTGCACCAGTGCATCTGCATGTTGGGATTCAGGCACTAAGGCAATGGCACTGCCTGAACAATTCACATAGACCATCGGTTTTCCGCTCTCGCTCAAAGTGGCGATAAGATTGCGCTGGGCTGCAGGTAGCTGGATGTCAGTACGGTCGCCACCCTTGAAACCGGGTTCATCCACCTTCATCTCCTCACCTTCCAGATAGGGAGAGATACCTCCCACAAAGACGATAACATCAGCCTGACGGGCTTTGGACAGTATCTCCTCACGGGTAGGCGTATATTTCTTGGCCACATCAAACTGCAGCATTGCCATGTCTTTGTTCTGGAAATATTCGATGACGAGATGACGAGACACGCCCGCCTTGAGCCGGAGCTCCTTATTGGCATACAGCACACGGTTTCTTCCCTGCCAATACTGGGCAATGGTATCTCCATCCACGATAAGCCGGTAACCGTCATCACACCCCAGATTGAGCGTTAGCGTTTCATCCTTGGCACTCTTAATATTACCTTCCAGGCGGGCAGAGAACTCTTCGAGGTTTACACCCTGGGCAAATACGGTGTTACCGCCATTGCTCAGATTGATTTTACTGGTAGCCACTACGGTAGTGACCGGAGTGCCCTGCATATCCTTATTATTATAATAACTGATTTTCAGTCCGGGCTTTCCCTCGGGAGTGGTGATCAGATTGAAGTAACTTTGGCTCACCTCATTGCGGGTATGGGTACAACCAGGGAAATAGGTCACCTGGGATGCTTTTTCACGGATTCCTTCCAATATGGTGGAAGTGGCAGTGGGATAACCTGTATAATTGCCCCACTGCATCACGGAGTCATTGGCATTGGGACCGATGACCAATATCCGCTGATGCTTATTCAATGGCAAAACCTGATGACGGTTCTGCAGGAGTACGATGGATTCATGCGCCATCTGCAGGGCTAATTCCTTATGCGCCTTGCTCGCTATGACGCTAGAGGGTACACGCTGCCAGGATACTGTTGATTCCGAATCAAAATCACCCAGACGGAAACGGGCTACAAGCAACCGCATGAGACTGCTGTCCACCTGCGACTGTGCCAGCATGCCATTCTTCACAGCTGCGGGGATATTGTGATATACGCTGCCACATTCCACATCTGTACCTGCTACCACTGCTTTGGTAGCTGCCTCCTGAGGAGTCTTGACATAATCATGATGACCTGGCACATAGAAATCGCGGATGGCACCGCAATCTGAGGTGATAATACCTCGGAAGCCCCATTCATCACGTAATATCTGCCGCTCATAACGAGCATTGGCACAACAGGGTTCACCGTCAATACGCTGATACGCACACATCACTTCTCCCACATGGCCTTGCTGTACAAGCACCTTGAAGGCGGGGAGATAGGTTTCCCACAGGTCGCGGGCAGGCAGATTCTCTATATTAAAGGTGTGACGGTTCCATTCAGGACCACTGTGAACGGCAAAGTGCTTGGCACAGGCCAGGAGCTTCTGATATTTTTCAGGCAATGGTTTCCCGTCGAATGTCTGTCCCTGCAGACCATCCACTACTGCCAGTCCCATGATGGAGGTGAGATAAGGGTCTTCTCCATAAGTTTCCTGTCCACGTCCCCAACGGGGATCGCGGAATATATTGATATTGGGTGTCCATACGGAGATGCCCTGATAGCGACCGATGATGCCTGCATGGCGTGCTTCATTGTTCTTGGCACGGAACTCATCGGATACGGCACTGAACACCTGATACAGCAGCTGATTATCAAAAGAGGCTGCCATGCCGATGGTGGCAGGATAGACGGTGGCAAAGCCATTACGCCCCAGACCATGGAGTCCTTCACCCCACCATTCAAACTGCGGAACGCCCAACCGCGAAATGGCAGGGGAGCCATTCTGCATCAGTGAAGCCTTCTCTTCTATCGTCAGGCGGCTTAACAAATCCTGCGCCCGCGCCTCGGCACTCAACAGGGAATTCTGATAAGGTAACAAGGTCTGCGCCGAGGTCATCATGGCGATGCTCAGCAGCATACCCAAAAGCATGTTTCTTCGTTTCATCGATTTTTTGTTATTATTGGTTTCGGTGCCGCAAAGATACGAAATATATTTTTGCAGTGATTACTCTGACAATGGGTTTCCACTCTTTTTTTAAATTATTCCACCTTTCCTGATGTTTTTATGTATTTAGAATATATCGTATTTGATAAATAATGTGTATCTTTGCATCATTAATAGAATTAGAAACTAAAACAACATTACATGATATTACGCTATCTAATGACCATGCTGACGGCATGGATAACTACGACCACTCTGCAAGCGCAACCTTCCTGTACTGCGCGCACATTTAATATTCACAGCGGGCTTGCTTCAAATTCCGTCTCGCGTATAGTACAGACTCCTGACCAACTGATTTGGTTGGGCACCTGGAACGGACTCTGCTGCTACGATGGATATAGGTTTACTACCTTCAGGGATGTAGCCGGACAGGCGGGTGTCCTCTCCACCAATCGTATTCTGTCTATACGTCCCAATCAATATGGTGACCTGTGGGCCCTGACGTACGACCAGCACCTCTATCTATTTGATACCAAACGCTGCATATTTGAAGATATCAACCAGTTAATCAAACAAAAATATAACCGGACTATCAACCCTCGCAATATTTTTTCCTTCAAAAACGGGCACACCTGGGCTATTCAGAATGATGAATATCAGAATGCCTGTTACAGAATCACAGACAGTCTGCTGCATACAAAAACTGCCATTGAGGTATTCAATGATCCTGCACACCCACTCCATATCGGTAAAGTGACCAATCCGGAAATGGACGGTCAGGGACGCGAATGGCTGGAAGGAAAGAAAGGACTGTACCTGCTGGGGAAAGGCAAAGTGTGCGACAAGTGGATAGAACTAATGACAAGTCTGGGAAAGACTACGTTTCTCGCATCAAGAACTGGATATCTGGGCTATTACCATGATGGGATGAAGGAAGTGAAATCCATTCAGTTACCCCAGGGAATAACGACCATCAACTGTATTCTTACTTACAATAACTCCGTATTACTGGGTACCAATATCGGTATTGTACTGATAGGACCCAATTATCAAACTCGGGTATTGAATGTGCAGCAACCGGCTCAACCGTCTGCTGAAGTCAAGGAAGTGTTTATCGACAGTAAAAAACGTATTTGGGCATTTACCAATACACAGGGTGTCATCATGTTTACATCACCCAATACATCCCCGGTATGGATGAACGCACAGGCAGATAATGATGATAATGCCACCAATAGCAAAGTACCATTCGTTGTGGAAGATAAATTTCATACTGTATGGGTGATTCCCACTGGGGGAACTTTCAGCTACTTCGATGAACAACACAAGCAACTGGTACCATTCCCACTGAAAGCCAGCAACGGTTACGAAAAGGCGGTATCTACCATAGAACGGCTGTTTACTGACAATCAGAGGAACCTCTGGGTTTGCGGCTCTCATGACCTGACCCTCATCAACTTTAAATATCAACACAGCAAACGACTCATCGCTCCTGCCATGGAAGATATCCGCTCCGTTGCCTTCGACCACAATAACCGTATCTGGGTGGGCAGTGTGAATGGCATGCTGATATGCTATGATGCCGCAGGTCAGCAGATGGGATATATGAATACCAACGGGCAATTGCAAAAAGCGCCGACCGCATTCAGCGAAAGAATCTATATGCTCTATGAGGACCGTAAACAACGATTATGGATAGGCACCAAAGGCCAGGGATTATATTGTCTGATGCCTGACGGAACGCTACGCCAATATACGCACAACGTCAAAAATAGATTCAGCATCAACAATGATGACATCTATGGTATGGACGAGGATACGCAGGGAAGACTATGGATAGGTACATTCGGCGGCGGACTGAATTATATCGACGAACAAGCTGACGGCAGTATGAGATTTATCCATGCTGATAATCTGCTCAGGCAATTACCTGGCACATATTATAATAAGATAAGGCGTATCACCCATACCCGCAACGGTGTGATACTGGTATCCACTACAGGAGGATTGATTACATTCTCTGACCGTTTCCATAATCCTAAAAACATTCGTTACTATTTCAACCGACATGACGAGACAGATACAACTAGTCTGCGCACCAGTGACGTATTCCAGACATTGGTCTGCCAAGATGGTTCCATCCTCATTTGCACACTAGGCGGCGGACTCCAGAAAGTGATGGATACGAATCTGTTGCACAACCATCTCAAACTACAAACTGTTAAAAATATCTCTCTCAATGACGGACTGGTTCAGAGTATGATGGAAGATAAGAGAAACAACGTATGGATTATACGTGAAACCAGCGTGAACCGGATGAGCAAAGACAAGAAAATAGTGTCGCAGTTCGGCCCGAATGACCTAACTGGCGAAGTGGAATTCACAGAAGCCAAACCTGCCTACAATCCACGTACGGGCAGTATTGCCATCGGTACCATGAAAGGCATCATCGTCATCCATCCGGAACTGATGAAAAAAAGCAGTTATAAACCTAATATCGTATTCACCTCCGTGACTTATCAAGGAGAAACAGAACCCGAACCTGTACTGAATGTCAAGACACTGGAAGTTCCCTCAGACAAGCGCAACATGACCATTGCCTTTGCCGCACTGGACTATTCTGACAATGAACTGGTGAAGTATGCCTACCGGCTGGAAGGGGCTGACGCGAAATGGAACTATGTGGGCAACAGCAATATCGCTTCATTCAGTCATCTGAGGGCAGGACACTACAAACTGCATGTAAAATCCACCAACAACGACGGTGTCTGGGTGGATAATGAACGTGTGCTGGATATCCATATACAACCTACTTTCTGGGAAACATGGTGGGCCAAGTTACTCTATATACTCATCTTCGCCGGTATCATCTACCTGGGCGTCTATATCTATATGCTCCGCACCCACAACAAAATGGAGAAGGAGATGAATGAACTGAAAACACAATTCTTCACTAATATCGGTCATAAGTTGCGCACACCACTCACCCTGATCGGTGGTCCGGTAACGCAGGTGCTGGAGGAAGAGAAACTTACTGAGACGGGCAGAAATTATATGACGATGGTACAGCGCAATGCGCAACGGATGCTGCAACTAGTCAATAACATGTTGGCTTACAGTAGGGTACACAATCTGATTGTGGATGATGATTCCGCACCCGTTTTCGTCAGTCAGCAACGGGAGGAAAATGACTATGAAACAAACAAGCCTATAGTGCCACAGCATAAAGATATCAAACTGCTCATCGTGGAAGACAATACAGATCTCCGCTCTTTCCTAGTGAGCATTCTCCGTCATGATTATGAGGTGATTGAGGCAGAAAACGGTAAAATGGGACTGAAGATGACCGAGGAAGATATGCCTGACTTCATCATCACGGATATCATGATGCCGGTAATGGACGGTCTGGAAATGATCCACCTCATCAAGCAGAATAAGGATATCTGCCATATACCTATTATCGTGCTCTCCGCCAAGGCGTCACTGGATGACAAACTACAAGGACTGCGAGAGGGCATAGATGACTATATCACCAAACCTTTCTCTGCCACCTATCTGAAACAGCGTGTGGAGAATATCATTTCACAGCGGAAAATGCTGCAAAACAATTTTCTGGAGAAACTGAGTCTCGACAACATACAAGAAACCACGGGAAGAGAAGGAATTACCGACGAAAAAGTACAGTACAGACTGGATACTCCAGAAATCGTAGATGCCGACCAAGAGATGATGCAGCAGGTGATGAAATATCTGGAAGATAATATCGGAAATTCCGAGATGAAGATAGAAGATATTGCAGCACACGTACATATAGGCCGCACCATCTTCAACAGTAAGGTGAAGAGCATCGTGGGCATGCCACCTATCGACTTTGTACGCCACATCCGTCTGCAAAGGGCTGAAGAACTGGTAACAAAAAGCAGCATGACTTTCTCCGAAATAGCTTATGCCGTGGGATTCTCTGACCCTAAATACTTCAGCAAATGCTTCAAGAAGGAAACAGGACTTACTGCTTCGCAATATAGGAAGGTGAAAAACGAGCAGAATTAGCCATACTTACGAAGTTTCAATAAATATTTCCACCCTGATTGAGAAACGTTATTGTAATTTTGCCTTCAGAAACAAAAACTGAAGACTATCAAAATGACAACAGAACCCAATTACGCACTTGTCAGCAATTACCTGGTAAATCATAAAAATGAGCTGATGCGTTTTATCATATCCATAGCAGGCGATAAAGAGAATGCTAAAGATATACTGCAAGATGTATGTCTGAAACTGCTCACATCGGAAAGAACAATAAAAGAACAGACTATCAAAAGTCTCTTTTATACAACTGCCTACAGACTTGCTATAGATTACTGGAGGCAGGACTGCAACAGAAAATGCTATGAGAAGACCATTGCCCAGACATATAACTGTCTGAGCAATGATCCGATGAAGCTGTATGAGGCAAGAGACATTCAGTCACTCATTGAACAACACCTCAATGGTATGCAGGCGCTAAACAAGAAAATATATCATAAGAGCGAACTGCAAGACCAGAAAATCGAAGATATAGCGCAAGAACTCCACATGACTTACAAACAAGTGGGATATCATCTATACCACACCCGCAGAGAGATAAAAATCTGGTTAAAGAAATTACTTACTCGAAAGGTTCCGCATGAACACATTTCAGATTCTTCTGCAACTGGGCGGTACTGCTGGCACCTACCAATACAGAGGTAACTTCCTGATGATGAAGTATCCATGCCAGGGCCATCTCCGCCAAAGTCTCCTGACGTGCGGATGCCTGCTTGTTCCATTCCTGCAACTGGGCAAGTAGTTCCGGAGTGAGCATCTCTTTCTTCAGAAACTTCTCTTTCGACATTCTGCTGTCTTCCGGTATGCCATGGAGATAACGGTCCGTGAGCAGTCCCTGAGCCAAAGGCGAGAAGGAGATAAAGCCTACGCCCTCCTGTTTGCAAAGGTCAAGGATTCCCTCTTCTATAGGCGAGCGGTCTATCATATTCAGCCTGCCCTGATAAATCAGGCAGGGGGTGTCATGCTTGCGCAGGTATTCCGTAGCAAAGCGAAATGCTTCCAGTGGCCAACGGGAGATACCCACATACAATGCCTTACCACTACGTACAATATCCACCAAAGCCTGGAGCGTCTCCTCCAAAGGTGTATCGGGATCATAGCGATGACTATAAAACAAATCGACATAATCCAAGTGCATTCGCTGGAGACTCTGGTCGAGCGATGCCATGAGATACTTACGTGAACCCCAGTTGCCATAAGGTCCGGGCCACATATCATATCCTGCCTTAGTGGATATAAAAAGCTCATCACGATAAGGGCGGAAATCATCATCCATGAGTCTACCCATAGTCTCCTCGGCACTTCCATAAGGAGGACCGTAATTATTGGCAAGGTCGAAATGGGTGATACCGTGGTCGAAGGCATAGCGAGTGATTTCCCTGCTGCGCTCATACGTATCCACTCCTCCGAAATTATGCCAGAATCCAAGTGACACCTTGGGCAGCAGTACACCACTACGTCCGCATCTCTTATATTCCATACCGCCAGCGTTATAACGGTCTTTGTCTGCTAGATACTGTTCCATAACTGTTTCTATTTGTTTAGATGATTAAAAATAATCTGTTTATTTGTAGCTTATTTTGTTTATTTCTTTCCATATTTGCTTGGTGGCATGCCATAACGTGTCTTAAAACACTTATTGAAGTACGTATTATCTGAGAATCCTAGTTTGTTGCTTATCTCATTGATATTGTACTTGCCTTCCAAAAGCATGTCAGCAGCCAGACGCATGCGTATATCCATAATATACTTGTTGGGGGGCACTCCGGTCACATCCTTCACACGACCATAAAACTTGGTATGCCCCATCTGCATCATGGTGGCTATATCGTCGATACTCATATTCTGGTCGCTGATATGATTGGAGATGATGATATCCAACTGTTCCTTAAACCGCTTATCCATCTCATCAGCTAGAATGGGGGGAGGAGCAGGTGAATTCAATGGCTGGGCGATGCCGGCATCAGATGAATTTGCAGACTGCATTTTCAACTGATTCCACTTAATAAGTTGTGCTACACGTGCCTGTAAAAGATTAAAGTTACATGGCTTCACCATATAGTCATCGGCACCAGCCTTATATCCCCGTATCTGATGAGCCTCATCATCCAGGGCCGTGAGCATGATGACGGGTATCTGCATGAATTCAGGCATCTGCTTGATGCGCTTTACGATGTCATATCCGTTCATATCGGGCAGCATCACATCGCAGATAAGCAGGGCAGGATGCTCCTGAAGAACACCTTCATAACCAGCCTTGCCACTATAATAACTTTTCACCCGAAACAGTCTGCTCATCTTGGCAGTCAGCATATCCATCATATCCGCATCATCCTCTATAATCACGATGGTAGCATCATTGATACTCTCAGGTGCTGGTTCACGGACTGCATCTTCTGCATAATCTGTTTCCATATCATTCTGTAAAGTTGATACCGGGATACTGGGTGCATACTCATCGGGTGCATAAATCTCATCCGTAGCAGGCAGTGTGAGTGTAAAGCGACTGCCCCCCTGAGAAGAGACGACATGATACATCAGACTGCCATGATGGGCTACTGCCATACCATGAGCATTATAAAGACCGATGCCCATACCGCCCTGTGATGCATATCCATGCATAAATGGCTGGAAGAGTTCACGCTGCTTATCGACAGGTATTCCTGGACCATCATCTTCCACTGTCAACAGAAGCTTATCTTCTTCTTTCTGTAGTCGGAGACTGATATTGCCCTTCTCATCAGCATATTTGATGGCATTGGAAAGAAGATTATAGACAATTGCCTCTAACATCTCATGGTCAAAAGCCACGAAATACTGTTTTTCAAACGGCATAAAGGTAAGATTCTGATCTTTCTGCTTAGCCATCTGCCAAAGGTTCAGATATACTTGATGGACAAATTTGACGATATCATCGCGCTGCACCTGCAGACGGATATTTCCCGTATTCATCCGGCGGAACTCCATGAGTTGGTTCACCAACCTGAGCAGTCGTCCTGTTCCTCTGCTGGCAGTTGCAATTGCTCCGCGCGCCTGCGACAGATTCTCCGCCTGACGGATATTCGTGATGGCATTCTGAATGATGGCGAGCGGTGTGCGGAACTCGTGGGTGATATGCGTAAAGAAGTCCAACTTGAATTCCGTGAGCTGTGATTCCATACTCATCTTCTGTTTCAGATCGAAATTGCGCCGCCACTGACGATAGAGGAACGTGCCAACTGCCACAATCACACAGAGATAAATCAACCAAGCCAATCCTGTGTTATACCAAGGCTGACTGATCTTTATGGTCAGTATCCGCTCCGGACTCCATTTCATATCAAGCAAAGTACGCACATGGAAGGTATAAGTGCCTGGCGACAGATTATTATAGTCAGCGTGGTTGATGCTAGTTACGGGTTGCCAATCCTGATCTGCTCCCTCCAGTTTATACTGATAGAGCACTGCTGGTATCTGGTCGTATCTGAGTGATGAATAGTAGATGCTGATGGTACGCTGGTCACTTTTCAGTGTGATATGGTCGGTCAGTGAAAGTGAACCGTCAAGCAACTCACTGTGATCCCTACGATAAATGGAATTACCATTAATCTGCAGATTGGTGATAGTGGGAGGATTATGTGACAGAACAGAACGGGCGACAGATGGCGAGACAGGATGCGGAGTAATGATTGCCAGACCATTGGAGGTGCCAAAGAGCAGTCTGCCGTCGGGCAGCAGATAACTGCTTCTGTAGGTATATTCATTGCTGCCCACCTGATTGCCGAAGTTATAGGTACGTGCAGTAAGCGTGCGACTACTGATTTGTGACACGCCTTCTTCACTGCCAGCCCAAAGGTCGCCCTCCTTATCCAGGAGCAGGGAATAAATATTATTACCAGACAGTCCATTTTCGCGTGTGATGCGCTGATACTTCAGCATTCTATAATCACCACTGAAACTGCATTTCAGCAGTCCATGTCCGAGTACACCCAACCAAAGTGTGCCGTCCTTCGTCATCTTAATACATTCTATATCGTCACTGGGCAACATCCCGTTGCTCTGACCATAGCGTATCATATCTTTATCTGTGATATGCCGTTTCCGTGTATCTATATAGTAAAGTCCATTATAAGTACTTACGAATAATTGCCCTGCAGGTCCACACTCTATATCATGTATGCGCCGCTCATCGTAATTGCCATTCAGTAGTCGCTGATAGCGCAATGGTCTGCTGGGGGTATATGTGGCGAGCAATAGTCCGCCGTCCCAGGTACCTATCCAGACCCTGCCCGATGCATCACCCTGAATATCAAAGATGTCGTTCACCGGTATATAATGGCGGGCATCATCATTGGCATAGCGCTGTCCGTCTATATAAAGACCGTCACCGCGGGTTCCTATCCATTCATGCCCCTGTGCATCTAAGTAATACACAAATACATTAGCACGCAACTGTTGCGCTTTCGTGATGGTATTGTTATTTGAATGGAAGTGATACAGCTGATTATCTTTGGTGGTAAAGGCGATATCGCCAGCCTTGTTTCGATAGATGGAACCGCGTATTCTATTAGCCCATGCCTCTTTACTTTGGGGAGCGGGCAACAGATATTGCGCACTGGCATCTGTATTACGGGATATACAAGTGATACCTGCACCATCCACATTCACCCATATACATCCCGTCTTGTCTATCAGCACACCATTCAGATAGTCCGCCATAATCAGTGGATGCTCATCCTGCGATGATATATGCTGCAAGACTCCTGTGCGGGGATTGTAGATATACAGTCCACCGCCATACGTAGCTATCACCAGGTTGCCCTTTGCGTCCTGCTGCGAGAAAAACAGATGTTCACGCTCATTATTCCGGTAGATATTCTGTATCAGATTCAGTTTGCGCACGGCTCCCTTCTCCGGGAATATCCACAGATTTCCACTCTTGTTGGCCACCATCTGATATCCCTTAGGACTTTGTTGAGGCAGTCCACCGGGTATCTGCATATCTATAGGCTGACTCCAAGTCTTACTCTGAAGATGATAGGCATAAGTGGCCTGCCGGGTAAAAATAAGCCACTGTCCCTGGTACATCATCTGATGGGTAACGGGACCGGACACAGGTGAAAATTGTCTGACTATCAGTTTTCCCTGACTACTGTATATCTTCAACATGCCACTGCGTGTAAGTGTGAGGACATTCCTTCCGCTTGCAGTACCTGCTGATACTCCTTCACGGCTCACAATACGCACGTGTCCCCGAACATCCACAGAAGCCAATCCATATAAGGAAAAGAGCCAAGTATTCCCGATTGCATCCTCAGCGATGCTGCTTACCTGACTGAACGGCAGATTACCACTCTTTCTGTTAAAGTCCGTCTTAGAAAATTTACCGTCGCTATAACGGATATGGCGGGCGCCTTCCGTATCATTATACATCCACATACCGCTGTTGGTAAGTAAATGATTATTATAGCGTCTCTGCTGGTCACCACACCCTGTGAACTCCACAAAACGGGCATGCTGCAGATCATAACAACCATAAGAAAACAGTCCAGAAATGGCCCACAACAACCGATTGTGATGGTCTTCTTCGAGTTGACCGATATTCTGTACACTCTCATCACCGGGAATGGCAGAAAGATTATTAAGTTCCACCACAGAATACCCGTCAAAACGGCAAAGTCCGCCCATGCCGCCCAACCAGAGGAAACCGTCCTCATCCTGCAGCATGGCATTGATTGTATTACTAGGCAGACCGTCAATTACAGAGAAACGGCGTGATTTTAGCGGTTGCGCCACCCCTGCCATTACCATGAATACACACAGTAGCAGCCACGTCACTTTCTTTATATCTGATTTGTCTGTCATATCATCATATATCTTTCCGATAACATCGGTGTCGCCTGTGCTGTTCCGATTCCAGATACTGCCATTGCGAGCGGACTTTCTCGTTGGTTTCCATCTGCGGCATCGCCTCAGCCCATTTGAATCCGTATTTTCTGAATTGTTCTATCAGTTCATCAAAGATGAGTGCATTGGCACCTTTTACCCTATATTCTGGCAATACGCTGATGAGAAGCAGGTCCACTGTATCCGTATGGTGGAAGTGGAGCGCACGCAGCACATGCCACCATCCTAACGGCAACAGTCTGCCGTCGCGGGTTTTCTGCATGGCACGGGCAAAAGAGGCAAAAGTGATACCGAAACCGACAATCCTGTCATTCAGGTTATGGTCCACGATGGCAGTTACCAAATTCAAATCTGCCTTCTTAATATAGCTGTTCACCAGCAAGTCTATCTGTCTGTCACTCAGTTGGGAGTATCCATACAGATCTTTGTAGGTCTCATTGATAATATCGAACACTACCCTGCCCTTGTTTTCCTTCACCAGTTCATGACTGGTAAACTTATGGACTCCCAAGTTATAGCGTGTCTTCACCAGCTGCGCTATTTTATGGAATTTCTCAGGAGTCTGTTCAGGCACCTTGATTCGGTACTCCAGATAATCATTGTCCTTTGTCCATCCTCCCATTTTCTCAATATGCTGCGGATAGTAGGGATAGTTATAATTGATATAATGTGTGGCCAGACGGTCAAAACCTTCGATAAGCATACCTTCACGGTCCATGTCAGTAAATCCCAATGGTCCAGCTATCTCCACCATGCCCCGTTCACGTCCCCAGTTTTCCACTGCCTGTAAGAGTGCCTTACTCACTTCTATATCATCAATAAAGTCAAACCAACCAAATCTTACCTGTTTACGGTTCCATCGTTCATTGGCACGATGATTGATGATGGCGGCCACGCGTCCCACTACTTTACCGTCACGCTCAGCCAAAAAATATTGTACCTCACAGCACTCAAAAGATGGGTTTTTGTCGCTGCGAAGTGTAGCCATCTCATCAAAGTATAGGAAAGGAACGGCTTGTTTGCACCCACGATAAAGATCGTAGTAGAATTGAATAAATGTTTTAAGTCCTCGCTGATCTGATATCTTCTTAATTTCAATAGCACCCATGTTACTTGTTTCTTTCTGAGTGCAAATATAATCAGAATAAGTGAAAAATCAAAAAAACACTGCACGAATTTGCCAAAAATGTGCACTTATCGCAAGTTTATAGCATACAAATGTAATAGTTTTATAATATTGAACGATTCTTTCTGAATCAGGAAACCTGAAAATGCACTAATAGTTTTTCAGCACCTCTTTGTTTCGTTCCTGTTGTTTCTCCTTTTTGTGGCTCTTAAACATATATCCCAGAAGTCCCAACAGATTAATACCGGAATTAGGATTGATACTTGCCAATTTCAGATCAAAAGGATTGAGGGCAAACTGTGCGGATATATCTTTCTTCTTACCCCAGACCACCACCTCGCTGAGTTCATTCATGATAGGTATCAGAAAGATTGTGTCTGTCATCTCCGCACACGTCATCTTTCTAGTCAGATATTTTGGATGAACAATAGAAAGACTATTGAAGTCGCCGACGATATGAAACTCACCCCGATAGTTGGTATCCACCTCTTTATTGGTACTGAGGAAGAGTCTGGCATCACCGATAGGCACACGTGTCTCTATATCAATAATGACACCGCGCTTTTGTGCAAAAGCCGACATACTGGTAACTATCAACAGGGATATAAATAGAATTCGCATCGTCCGATTTTTCTGCAAAAGTATACTTTTTTGTCTCTTTAGGCAAATTCTTTACATCTATTTATTATCCTTTACACCTTATTTCACAGTGTTGTGTTTATATAAATTTTTAACAAATACCTTAAAGCAAATCCAAGCAACGCTCTATGGGAATACCTCTGTTTTTGTCGCTTACATCCTTGTATCTGTCTATCATCCGTGCCACGGCATCCATGGCATGGCGGGTACTGTGGCGTAACGTCTCGCCATTGAGCAAATCGCCGATGAGCACGGCAGAGAAGATATCGCCTGTACCATGATAGATACCCGGTATCTCATTATATTCCAGATGAAAATATTCCTGATTATAATGGTTGTAACCAGCCACACTGTTCTTACCGTCGATACAGCAACTGGTGATGATGGCACTTTTGGCACCTATCGCTGTCAGTTGGTCGAGTAAATGGCGTGCTTCATCCCAACTTACGCCCTGCTGCTGAAACTGATTGTCCGTAAGATAACAGGCTTCTGTATAATTTGGAAATATCAAATCGGCCACAGCCACCATCTCACGCATCAGTTTGATATTGGTATCATTGATGCCGTTATAAAGTCGTCCGCCATCTCCCATCACTGGGTCCACGAATACGGTGGTGCCATTGGCAGCCTGCTCTTTGCAATAGCGTGCCAGAAGCTGTGCCTGTGCCTCACTGAACATCAGTCCGGTGCAGATGGCATCAAAACTGAATCCCAGTTCTTTCCATACAGGCAGTGTACCACGGATAAAGTCTGTGGTATCCTGAATATTAAATTTCCCATAGTCCAGCGTATTGGAAACCAGTGCCGTAGGCAGACTATAAGTGGGCACACCCATATAGGTGAGGATAGGCATCATGGCAGTCATACCCACCTTGCTGTAGCCCGCAATATCATTAATAAGAAGTATTTGTTTCATTGCGGGTGCAAAGTTACATTTTTTTTCGCTAACTTTGCAGCAATATGATGATATTTCGACCTTTACATACAGATATTCCGCTTCCAAAGCGATTTACGTATCCCTTTTGCTATGAGCCTCATCCTCTGTGCATAGAGGCTGCATCACTGTTGCAAAAGGAACTGGCAGATATGTCGCTGAGCGAAGGGAAGATGTTCGGCGTGCTCGTCGTAACGGACGCTGACGGACAATTGGGCTGGCTCGCCGCTTATTCGGGACTGCTGGAGGGAAGAAACGACTGGCCCGGATTTGTACCGCCCGTATTTGATGCTCAGCAACCCGACGGGTACTTCAAGACACACGAGGCTGCCATTTCGGCCATCAATCAGCAGATCAATGATTTGCTACATCAGCCAGACTTCCTCGCCGCAAAAGCTCATTTAGAAGCCATCCGAAAGGAAGCTGATGATGCCATCACTACCTACAAGCAAAAGATGGCGGAATCCAAACGCAAGCGAGATGACATCCGCAGGCAGGGCTGCGAACCATCGGCTGATGCGGAATTAATCAGGGAAAGCCAATTCCAGAAAGCGGAACTGAAAAGACTCAAGCAGCATTACGCGGAGCTCCTCGCGCCTTATCAGAATACTTTGAAGCAGAATGACGAAAAACCGACTGCAGCCAATCGGACGAACAATCAAGCGTCGGATAAGTCAGCCCATCTATATCGGTCTGTCTTGACTCAGATAGACTGCCTCAAAGAACAGCGCCGCCGGGATTCCGATGCACTGCAGCATTGGCTGTTTTCCCAATACAGGATGCGCAATGCTCATGGTGAACAGCGTGACCTGATAGACATCTTTTCACATTGGGAGAAGTCAACTATTCCTCCCGCTGGTTCAGGTGACTGCTGTGCCCCCAAACTGCTGCAATATGCTTATCTCCACCACCTGCATCCCGTATGTATGGCGGAATTCTGGTGGGGTGAATCCCCCAAGACAGAACTGCGCCGACATCAGAACTATTACCCTGCCTGCCGGGGCAAATGCCTCCCCATCCTTACCTTTATGACACAAGGGCTGGAAGTAGACCCCAATCCACACCTCGCAGAAGTTAAACAGACAATCCCCATTGTCTATGAAGATGAATGGTTTATGGCAATCAACAAACCTGCAGGTATGCTCAGTGTACCCGGGAAACTACCTATAGCTGATGTCGTAACCGCACTCAGACAGCAGTGTCCAGATATTCCGATACTGTATCCCGTACATCGGCTGGACATGGCTACCAGCGGACTGATGATTCTAGCAAAGACTACGGATATTCACAAACTGTTACAGCAGCAATTCCTGCAACGTAGCGTACAGAAATGCTATATAGCCCTACTGGACGGTACCATTGATGGCGAAGGCACCATTACCCTCCCTTTACGTCCAGACCCGTTAGACCGTCCTAGACAAGTAGTTGACAGAGAACACGGTAAACCTGCCGTCACCTATTATAAAGCAATACGCCAAGAAACTACAGGAACCCTTGTGTCACTCTATCCCCACACAGGCAGGACCCATCAGTTACGCGTACATTGTGCTCATCCCGAGGGACTGAACTGTGCCATCAAGGGTGACACGCTTTATGGAAAACCAGCCTCACGCCTGTATCTTCACGCCCAAAGTATCCACTTGATTCATCCCATAACCCACCAGGAGATGCAGATTACCACTCCTTTGCCATGGTAATTCCCTTGACATGTCAGGTCGCAGTAAGTATAACAGCCGTTAAAAACCCGTTAAAATGTGTTGTGTCCGCACACAGATGGTTGATTTAGGTCAAGAATGATGCACTTTTTGTCAGTTTCGGCACTATAATCATTGCCACGTATTGATATTTGGCGTATCTTTGCATTGTCAATAAGACACAAGGTTAATAGATTGTTTTAGGTTAGTAGTAATATTTATTGTTTTAGGTTTTTTAGTTATTGGTATTAAGATTGTTTTAGTGAAAACA
Organism: Prevotella sp.; assembly: GCA_036796635.1. GTDB lineage: Bacteria > Bacteroidota > Bacteroidia > Bacteroidales > Bacteroidaceae > Prevotella. The sequence continues at coordinate 17,769 of DAIRCP010000051.1, forward strand.
AAAGGTAATTAGTTTAAAGGTAAAGATTGAAGATTGTGATAAGGGTAACAAGTAACGGAGGCAATACTCCTTTATTTTAGAAAATTAAATTATTACAATAGCAGTGCGGCTCTGGAAGTGATTCCGGAGCCGCATTATTTTTATATCACCTCAATGGTCATACTGATATCATCTTTCGGACGGTCGCCACGTAAGGTCACGCAGTTTTGTATCTTTTCCACTACTTCTAGTCCTTCTTCCACTTCACCGAATACGGTGTACTGATTGTCCAGGAATGGAGTGCCACCCTGCGTAGTATATACACGAGTCTGCTCTTCGGTAAAAGTAGGTTTACCCATCTCCTTGCATTTCGCCTTAGTCTCACTCACCAGATTATCCTGCAATTCCTGCAGACCGGCACGATTACGGCTGCGACGCAGATCCATAATCTCGTCATGATGTGCCTTGACTAACTGATTAAATACATCCTGTTCCTGCTGCATAGCCAGCTGGCGCTCCATCTGCTTCAGTTCCGCAGGAGTATAAGTCTTGCCCCATACGATATAAAACTGACTGCCGCTGCTTTCTCTTTCCGGATTCACCTCATCACCCAGACGGGCAGCACTCAGAGCGCCGCGCTTATGAAACAACTGTGGATATACGAACTCTGCAGAAATGGTATAGTCTGGTCCACCTGTACCCAGCATTTTACCGGCAGGTGCATTCTTACTGTCAGGGTCACCACCCTGAATCATGAAGTCCTTGATAACCCGATGAAACAAGGTGCCATCAAAATATCCTTCTTTGGCCAGTTTGATAAAGTTATCACGATGTTTGGGGGTCTCATCATACAGACGCACGATGATCTCGCCCTCTGTAGTTTTTATTTTCAGTTTTGTTGCCATAATCTATTTTTCTTGTAATTGGATGCAAAGGTACGAAAAAAAATGGTTATTCACTTTTATTTCCCGGAATGATACATCATACCTATAAATGATATCCTTTACAGGAAGATAAGTCGTCCGGCATCAAAGCCACGTCGTTGCGCTTCAGATAAAATACCTTTCAGGGTATCGTCTGCCAACTTCTCAGTGCGGGACAATATCCAAAGGTATTTATCCGAACGCCCCGCACTCACGAGTGCCCACTCATAATCATCGCCCAAAGCAAGCACGCGATAATCCGCATAGAATATCCAGAAGAAAGATACTTTCAACATGCCAGGAGCCGATGTTGTCTTAGCCTTCCCAATCACTTCTTTCTGCTGTCCTCTCTTGGCATCAAAACCGGTATTCACCACCTTGATCATTCCATCGTCCCTGCGTACATATTGAGCCTTAACGGATGTCAGTCCCCGTTCAAAGGAATGGTCATAACGGGCTATCTCATACCAAGTTCCCAAATATCTCTCAAGTTCAAACTTCTGTACAGTCTGAACATCAACTGCATTTCTCTTTGATATTATATTCATCACCTTTTTGTGTTGTAACACTTCATCCTTCAAGATGGCTCTTTAACTGGATAACAGTATCGTAAGCATACTGATTATCATAGCCCACATAAAGATGTATTTTCTTTTTTATGGTCGTGATTATGACCTGATATTCTGCGGCTACATAAGGAGTGGCACCATTGACATAAGAGATGTCCTTGATGTCCGCAAAAGAATAAGCATCACCATTGATAATCATCTGCCTGGTCTCGTCGTAAATGAGGATGACACCAATCAACTCATTGCCATGTATGGCACTCAAGGTCACAATGTCGCTAGGCTCACCCAACTTTTCCGTGACCGCTTCTATCGTTTTGAAATCAGGGGATTCCACCAGTCCCAATGTAGCCTTCCGCTTGTCCTGCTGTTTATATATCAGATAAGGGATAAACAAAAAAGGCAGTAACGCCCATGGACCAGTCAATATAATCAATACTACAGCTACAACTGCCAATAAAATAGTTTTTTTATTCATAGCTCTATTGTTGTTTAGTGAATGATAACGGGTTTACTCTATCGTCTTACCAAATGGCGACAAAGCAAGACGAGCCAAACGGAAATTCATCTGTCCCCAGGGTATGCCGATGATCGTAATATACAACAGGACCCCAAAGAGCACATGGGTAAGGAATATCCATACGCCACCGATAAAGAACCAGATGATATTGAAGAGGGTATCGAGACAGCCACCTCCATCGGAGCTGTCTGCCACATGGGAGCCGAACGGCCAGAGACAAAGTATTCCCAGTTTGAAAGCCTGAATGCCAAACGGAATACCGATAATGGTACAGCATAGGGCAAAGCCCGAAGCGAAATACTCCAGTGCGGTGGCAAGTCCGCCGAACAGCAGCCATAACAGATTACCTATACATCCCATGGTCTATCGCTTTAATTGTGATTATTCAGAAGATGAGTATAAAGTGCAAAGTATTTCCATAAGGGTGCCACCATCATGGCCTGTAGAAATTCTCCCTGCTGAAGCATACGCAGCACTTCCTCTTTCGTTTCCAAAAATACACGGATATCCTCCGTCTCATCCAGATGCTGACCGCTCACTTTTTCCAGTCCCCTGGCATAGTAGCAGTAGCAATAGTTGTCCATCGTACTGGAATTGGGTGACAGGCACAGGAGTTCCGTCCATTCACCGCCGCAGTAGCCCGTCTCTTCCTGTAGTTCCCGTCGGGCTGCCTCCAGCGGCGACTCGCCTTTCTCCACACATCCGGCACATATCTCCGTGGATACTTTACCGATGGCATGACGGTATTGGCGTTCCAATATCAGTCTGCCATCAACTGTCTCGGCTATCACATTGATCCACGTAGGATAATGGAGCACGTAATACTCATCGTATATCTTATTATTGGGAAGTTGCACCCTGTCTCGCCGGGCATTGAGCCACGGACGGGAGATAATGCTTTCCGAAGAGAGCACCTTCCACTTCATATCATCATCATTGAACTGTCTCATATTCTGCAAATATACGCCATTTTGTTCAGATGAGCAAATAGTTTCCTGTTATATTTTGTAATATGCAAAAAATGAATATAGCTGAAGATACGCATTGCGTATTATGTCATTAGCAAATCACAAGCCTCATAAGGATATGATAAAGCCAGGCAGATTACAAATAGACGTAACCTGCCTGGCGCTCTAACTATATTATCTATCTAAAACTTATATGGTAATCTCTATTTCTATATTTTCCGGTCCGAGGATGCTGCTTTCGTAATAACCATCACCTGTGGTACGGGGACCACTCGTGCGTCTGTAACCATCGACTTCCAGTTGAGCGGTGAGCATATCCACCCGTTGCTTGCTGGCTACGCTGATACTGAGATGTACGAGGCCCTGTCTGTGATGGCGTGCCGCTGAGAATGACGGATTCGCAGGGAGAAAGATGCCGGAGACCATATCAGGCCATGACATCAGTTCCAGTTTGGTACTCCCCTCAGTGAAGAGCAGCATCCAGGAATGCAGGCCCGTCTTTGGATTACGATACTCCGCACCTTCGTGGGCATCGAAATACTTGATGAAGAAAGCCTTCACCGCATCTATATCCTTACAATTGATGGCTATATGATTGATTCTCATGATTTCTTAGTTGGGGTAGATGTAAACAGTTTACTTTTCAGCCAAGCACGTACGGGCAAGTCATAGAGTCGATAAGATGCGTATGCAGTAAGTACAGCCATCACGATAACACCGATACTCATCATAACAATGGTAGACAGTGGAGCGTCCGGATGAGATTTTGCCCATGCCATCTGAATATATACAAAGGGGTAATGCGTGATATAAAGCGGATAAGATATCTCACCGAAGAATTTACATACGGCAATGGAACGGTTATCTGTCACTTTGGAACCTGCGCCCATGGCAACAATGAAGGGGAATACCAACAGAATGGCTATACATTCATACAGACCATTCATCCAGGGATTCTCTGTTCCTCCTATCCGTGGCATGGCCATTATGACCACAATGAGTAAGGAACACCACCAGAATCCACCTTTTAGAGGGATGTATTTACCTATGCGGGAGAGCAGCAGTCCAGCAAAGAAGGGATAAAGTAGTCGGGTAATGCCGATGGTAAGCTGGTCGGGAGTGAGACTCCAGCCACCTATCACCGTATATTTGGCATATTCACGAAGCGACAGCACATGGGTGATATCCAGATTCATCGTAAGATTCACGGAGAGCAGGGCAAAGAGCACGACACAGACAGTGAGCCAGAATTTATTGAGCTTGCGGATGAACAAGGCATAAAGGATATTGGCAATGTACTCCCACTGCAATGACCACGACGGACCATTGAGCGGATTGGTCTCCTGCCATCCTCTTGCATCCATGGATGTGGGCATCGGTATCAGCGTACACGCCCAGATGAAGACGAGCAGGAGCATGGTCCACTGGGTTTTGTCAACTGTAGGAAAGGCTTGTCCACCGCCGAGATAGAAGAGCAGCAGTCCGAGGAAGGAACCGAATATCACCATTGGATGCAGTCGAACCAGTCGGCGCTTGCAGAAATTCCAGGTGGACATCTTGCCCCAACGGTCATCATAAGCATATCCTATCACGAAACCGGAGAGTACGAAGAAGAAATCCACAGCCAGGTAACCGTGATTGATAATCTGATACGCCGGTCCCTTGGAATATGTCTCAAAGAGATGGAATACTACCACAAGCAGTGCCGCCACACCACGCAATCCATCGAGTATCTCATATCGAGGTTTGGAGGCGAAATAAATGTTGTTCTTGTCCATTGTCTTGTTGTGTCGTTTATATTTGATTGTTTGTTCTTATTTCCGACTGCAAAATTAAATGATATTTTTCTGGTAATATTGTGGTATCATCCGAAATAATTGTCGTATATTTGCCTGCAATAATTATTCAAATGGCAAATAATCAACAAACAGGAAAAGCCTCAGCAGATACACTGAACTATGACCATGTGGTACTGAAACCGCATGAACAGATTGGGCTACACCATCAGAGCACCTGGGAACTGTCGTATATCATCTCCGGCAGGGGGATACGCAGGATGGGCGATACGGAAGAACAGTTTGCTGAGGGGGAAGTGGTGCTAGTGGTACCGGAAATGCCGCATCAATGGAACTTCTACAAGGATGCCACAGACCAGGACGGCAACATCGAAAATATCTCCATCTCCTTCGCACCTGATGTTTTGAAAAGGATGGCAAGTGTGATACCGGAATACGAGCAGATGGCCAATTGGTATGACCAACTGAAGGCATCCATCAAGTTTACCAAGGGCGAAAGCAGCAGTCTGGCTGCAATACTGCGGAGGATGGAAAAGGAGACAGTGGAACAACGCATCAATTCACTGCTGCAACTGCTCACATACATCCATCTGAGTGACCGATACAAGGTGGCGGGGCACTTCAGCAATCCAGAAGGAACAGACGACCGCATCAAGCAACTGGAGATATACATCCGCTGTAATTACCAACAGGACATCAGTCTCAGCATGCTGGCACAACATGTAGGCATGAACCGCAGTTCGCTCTGCAAATACTTCAAGAAATGTACAGGTGAGACGCTGATACATGCACTCCAGCGATTCCGGATAGAGGTGGCGAAACACCTGATGGCCACTGAGGAATGCACCATAGCTGACTGTTGCTATCGCAGCGGTTTCAAGGATATTCCGCATTTCAATCATGTATTCAAGGAGCAAACCGGCATCACGCCGTCAGCATTTCGGGCAGGCATCAAAGACAGATAATTCCGCAAAATCCTCCATTTTAGGTATTGCACAATTCAAAATAATCGATTACCTTTGTCCCCATAAAAACGTACGTACAGATGAAACACCAGAAAATATACGAGGCTGACGACCAGATGATCAGCATCATACGTGATAACAGCAACATACTGCAGAGCTTGGGCAGTTTCGGCATCAACTTGGGATTCGGCAACAAGACCGTGAGGGAAGTCTGCGAAGACCAGCACGTGGATACTTACACCTTTCTGGCAGTAGTGAACTTCACCATTAATGGGTATTACCAGCGCGGTGATGCCGATAAACTGTCCGTGGATACACTGCTGAAATATCTCAAGGCCTCACATGCTTACTATATCGACTTCCAGTTACCGTATATCCGCAAGGAATTACGGCAGGCATTGGACGAGAACGACAGTCTGGCGCAACTCATCCTGCAATTGTATGATGAGTATGCCCACGGTATCATCAAGCACATGCGATATGAAGAGAAGACAGTGTTTCCTTATGTAGAACAGTTGCTCATCGGGGAGGCAACTGCCAATTACGATATCAATACATTTTCCAAACATCACGAACAGATAGACGAGAAGCTGAAGGAACTGAAAAATATCATTATCAAATATCTTCCTTCCGACGGACTCCACAACAATCTACTCACTGCCACCCTCTATGATATTTACAATAATGAGGAATGGCTCAATCAGCATGCCGAGGTAGAGGAACAGATATTCATTCCAGCCATCCTACAGATGGAGAAAAAGGCAACCCAAAAAGACATCACACTGAATATATCAAAGATGATTAATCCTACCGGCGATGCCGAAGACACGCTGAGCGACCGTGAAAAGGATGTGGTAATCAGTCTGGTGCAGGGCATGAGCAATAAGGAGATAGCCGACCATCTCTTCATCTCCGTAAACACGGTGATTACCCACCGCCGTAACATCGCCCGCAAACTACAGATTCATTCCGCTGCCGGTCTCACTATCTATGCCATTGTGAATAAACTGGTGGACATATCCACAGTGAAGCTATAAT
>DAIRCP010000052.1:0-24496 GCA_036796635.1 Prevotella sp.
TGATAGGCCGTTCCATAAAAAAGAAAATAAATAATATTATATATATTATAATTGGTATTGTTGATTCATATATATCAATTATATAGAAAAAATAGAAATACATAAATAAGCCAATTGATTATTATAACCAATTGGCTTTCAATTTATTAGTTCTTTTATAAATAAACATTTTTTGAATTTCGTTGTTGATATTTTCCATTATTTCTTTAATTAATGCCTTAATTAGTTGTTTGATTAGTTAATTAATTGGTGTTTTAATTAATTATTTAATTGCTATATCGGTTGGTTAATTAGTTAATGTTTTAATTAATCAATGCAAATAAAATATCCATTATTATAAAATCTAAAAATACAAATATATTAACAAGTAAGTAATATACGTCACACTACTCTTTTAAACAAAAATAATAATAATAATTAAACGACGAACATCAGGAAGATTACGAGGAAGTAAGAACTCAAATAAAATCTCAATTAACACGTACAACGATATAAATTAAGTGAATACCTTATCTTCGTTTTCAAGTATATTTCTTATTCATAAAAAAGGCGTATGAAGTTATAAGTGACAGGAAATAATAAATATTCTATGCGATAGATAAAAAGTAAGTATACAATATCTTATAGGTGAAAAATGGTGTAAAAGTTATACGGGCAATCCAATTCATTAAAGAATATTGGCAAAGTTATTAAAACAAATATATTCATTAAATAATGTATTCGTTAGTGTTATAATTAATGATAAAATTAATGTTTTGGTTAGTGTTATAATTGGTTATTTAATTAATGCTATAATTAATGGATAATATTTAGCTAAATAGTTGGTAATATGTAAGTTATATAAGTTATAATAATAATTAATTAGTAATATATTGATTTGTTTTCAAATTGATTAGCACTTAATAATCTACATATAATGGTTGATATAACAATAATATACGTTTTTAAATTATCATATTGGTTTTCATAGCATGATAAAAAGATAAAGTTTTTTTAAAAAGACAATATCACATTAATTAGTGAATTAATTAATACTTAAAGGGATTAATGAATTAATGTATCAATTGATTTATTAAAAATAAGTAGGATTGTATAAAGAAATAGGAACAGAATAGCTTTATACATGGTTTACATGCGTATGACAGATTCTATGTACATTATATAAAAGATCGTGTAAAATAAATGATAGAATAAAACAAAATTATGATAAGAGAAAAGAATAGAAATACATAAGAATAAGCTAATAAATATAGAAAATAGAATTACTAATAAAAACATATATAATGCTGGATATCAATGATATATAAATAGTTAAAACATGCATTAATTAGTTAGTGTAATGGTGTTAGCATTAGTTAGTGTTTTAATGTTTCGATTATTTAATTAATTAGTGCCAAAATAGAGAGACAAGAATAATCTTACAAAAAATAATGAGTAATAAAGAGGGTAGAGTAGTAGTAAAAAATAAAAAGGGATATAACAAAATTGTTATATCCCGCAGTACTGTTAATCCTTATTTTTCTTCAACCATAATTCGAGACCTTCTATAAGAATCTCTTGTAGACTCATATCATACTTGATTTTAGCCTGAGCAAGCAATTGATACTTAGACTGAGGCATGTTGATCTGGACAAACTTGGTAGGCTCTTTAACCTCAATTCTCTTTCTTCCGCGTGTTTTGGGCTGTAACATGGGCTCACCTGTGATATCATCATGTCCATTACCACTAATACCAGCACCACTTTCAATCATCTCAGCGGCTGCATTGGTATTGAAATTGAATTTTTTCTTTTTAGTTTCCATATCTGATATATTTTGATTGTTATTTTATATTGAAAAGATACTTAGTAACAACCTCATAGTCCAAAGCAGCAGTGCAATAGGGGGAATATTCATAAATGTCTTTCTTCTGCATCTGACTCTCATTGACTTTAATGCATCTACGAATCTTTTTAGGTATAAAAACATCTCCATATTGTTGTTTTAATACCTGAATAACCATTCGAGCAATGTTAGGTCGTTCATCTATCATTACTGGTAATATGCCACGAATAACTAATTCTGGGTTCAAATCATCTTTAACAGCTTTATATTGTTCGATAATGGCACCTAAAGCTGTTAAAGCAAGTGATTCTGTTGGAACAGGAATTAATAATGAGGTGGCAACACCCATAGCATTATAGGTACTATCCGACAGGGCTGGTGGGCAATCAATGAAAATATAATCAAAGACTTCAGTAAGATCTCCATCGTTGAAAGTCACAGAACCATCATTCTCAATTTGAGAATAAATCACGGGTTTGCGGAAGCACTTAGCTAATACCATTTTTGGCTGCATCTGCTCTTGGAGATAATTATCTATTCGTATCATTTTGGTACTTCCAGGTACAATCCATAAGCCATTGCTACATTCATAACAATGGAGGCCGCTTCCATTTGACATACTATCGAATATAGTAGGGCTCTTAACACCTGCCTCTCTGAATTCTTTTTCCATCCCTTGCCAACCTTCCAAGATAGACAGGTTACACTGCGGATCCAAATCAATCATGAGGATCCTAAGTTTTGGATTGATACGATGAAGACAAGCAGAAATGCTTTGCACTGTTGTCGTTTTACCAACCCCGCCTTTGAAGTTGGTTATACTGATGACCTCAGCTAATTCATGTCTTTTTGTAACTACGCTCATTGATACAATGTTTTTGTTATTATTACGGCAACAAAGGTAACTAAAATAATCCGAATAATCAAATGTTTACGGCGAAATTTGATTGTTTTTCAATTAATTAATTAATTAAATAAACAATTAATTAATACACTAAATTTTGACTTTTTGAAATGGTTAAATAATCTAAGCATTATGCCATATCAACATCTGATAACAAAAAAATGAAAAACGACGGAAGATATTAATAAATAAAAGAAAAAGATATAAATCTAATCAAATGAGTAACTTATGATATTTCAATAAAGTAAAATGAGAGTAATTACCAAGATATTGTTTAGTCAAAATGGTATTTTTAAAGCCAGAAAGAAGATTTAGTCATTTTGGTATAAATAGACAATGACACTTAAAAATACCAAATTGACTAAAAACAATGAATGAAGAGGGATAGAGGAGAATATAAAAAATAAGGGGATTTAGTCAAAAAGGTGTTTTTGTTTAATAGATAAACAAAAATAAATCATTGATAATCAATAAATAAGATGAAAGTAATTCACTCGAAACTATGATAAATGGATTAGTCAATTTGGTTCTAAAGGCCAGAAATTGTCTCGAAATTAAAGGATATTGAATAAAAGGCAGATAATTTATTCAATTTGGTATATTTAAGATCAACGAATATATACATTAATCTGATTATCAAGCACTTAATTAAAAAACATAGTCAACCTTAATTTAGTCAAAAAGGTATTTATTGACTTATAAATGGGAATCATGGAGCTGATATGGCATAAATATAAATGCTAAGAATATAATGGAATTGAAGTAATTCTTTACATTATTGAAAAGCTTTGTTCTAATTAAAAAATTATCTTACCTTTTTGACTAATGAAATTAAATAAGAATTTGTAATAAATGAAAATAACTAATTGAAAATATGATAGTTATAAAAAGGTATTAAAACTATAAACACCCAAATTGACTAATAAATATAATTTCAAAGGTTAAAAAAGAGCTAGCAAGTTTTCTGAACCTTTTTGACTAATATAAAGATAGTTTGCTTCAGAGTAGAAAAATACCATAATGTACTGAAAATAAAATCATTTTTTAAAGTGCAGCATATTTTTTAAAATACCAAATTGACTAATAAATGAGATAATTGATCAATATAGGCTGGAGATAATCATTTTAGGCTTTGCTAAAAAAACCTTTTTGACTAAAAAGAAACTTCGATTAGTAATTTGGTAATATTGTCAAAACTATTATTTAGCTTAAAAAATACATTGATTTTTATTCACAGATATAAAAACCTTTTTGACTAAAAGAACCCTATTTATTTTCATTTTTTGTTCTCAATATTTTAGTGTTTGGTTAAATAGAAATATTTATTACAATATATAGAAGTTACAGAGCGCTTTTTGCTATTCAAAAAGGTTTTTTAAATCTCGATTAAGGTAAAAAGAATGCAAAAGTAAAAACTATTTACACGCCTATAAAGCGTTTCTTCATCTTTTTATCTTTTCTTTCTTCACCACGTTTTTTCTCATTCACCTCATTTTGTTTTGCTTTCCATGTGTTTCTTATTTTTTTATTAATCCTTATTTATAAACTATAAAATATACTTTTATAAGTCTCTATTGTCTAAATTAATTGTTTAGAATATTCTTTGTAGAGGTCAAGCAACTAACTGATAATCAGATTTTTAGAAAGAAGTAAAACACCATTTTGACTAATTTTTCGCGTAGTCATCTTCCAAAATGACTAAATTCGGCCACCAAATTGACTAAAGATAAAAGAACAGTGCACCTTTTTGACTAAATAAAATAAATCCTTACAACCTTTATCAAATTGGTTGTAATTCACCTTTAACTACGTTAAAGGCATGCATTGAATCACCAGATAAATCGCGATATCAATCGTTTTAAAACATTCTCATACTTTATATTGCTTCTGAGTTGAGACAGGAACAGTTCTGCGAACGGGATATTCATTCTTATATTTTAGTCAAAAAGGTTTTTATACCCCAATTATTTACATTTTTTCGCGTATAATATCAAAAAAACGCCCATTTCTTTGGCAGGAAAAGAAAAATATCGTATATTTGTGCCGACAAATAAATAAATCATACAGAAGCATGGACGAGAAACGAGAACTGATGACCATTCAGTCTAATAACGTTACTTTTGGCAAGTACGATATTTCCTCGATACAGGAGAACATACTTACCACCATCAGTGGCGAGCTCCAAAACCACATGACCAACAAGACATCCCTCTCTCATGATCTTTTCAATGTTCCCTACGTTGAAGTGAATTGTGACGAGATAGGTGGCAAGAACAACAAGGGTAGGGTAGTGAAGGAAGCTAAGGAACTGATGAAGAAGGACTTTTCGTTTCGTTGGACCTATCCTGGCAGCAGTCAGGATATTGAGACAACCGGTGTGATTATTACCACTATCCATGATTTGAAAGGTACAAATGTGCTGCGCATTAATCTGAATGAATGGGCTGTACCTTTTCTTATATATTATGGTAAAGGCGTAGGAGGAACTTTCTTTTCTAAGGAGATAGCTTTGAATCTGCGTGGTAAGTATGCAAAGCGCATTTATAAGATTGTTTGTTCTCAGCGTGACCGTACCCAGTTTGAATACAGCATCAAGCAGTTTCGAAAAGACTTTGAAGTGCCTGAGGCTTATACAAACTCACATATCAAGACTAAGATATTGGAGCCTGCTAAGAAAGCTATTGAAGAGAGTCATTCTGATGTACACTTCGATTATGAGTTTCTCACTCGCAAGCGAACAAAAAAGGGTAGGGCAGAAGCGGATACCATTATTTTCCATATATCGCTTACTTATCTCTCACTGCCCACTTCCCAAGGAGTGAAGCGTGTGATGCAGGGAGATTATAACTATGCTTATACATGGATGAAGCGTATCAGTGGTCTGCCTAATGACCCGATGATACTCCAGGCTGTGGATAAAGTGCAGGCTACAGGAAGAATGTCTGTCTTCGTGAATAAATGCCAGTATTATGATGATCAGGTGGTCAATGGGCAATGCCAATTAATGTATGCCCGTAATGCGCTTGCCAAGATATTGCGTGAAGACTTTAATGTGACAATCAAAGTCTCCAAAATCTAATATGTTCAAGCCGTACCCCCTATCGTATAATTCCTACACTTCCCTATAACTTCAGGGGAAAATGTATAAATTCACAGCCTTTATTGTTTTTTAACGCGAAAAGGTAACAAATGTTACCATCCGTCTAGCTTGTCATTTTTACCTTTGCATGAAAGAGTGCTATTAGAATCTAAAGCAATTTAATAAATAAAGAATGATGAATAAAAAAAATCTTTTGACCACAATTCTCTTTTGGGGAAGTCTTTGGGGATTTATTGAAGCCACCTTAGGTTGGGGATTTCATAAACTCCATTTTCATGGAGATTCCACCATACTTTATACGTTTGGCATATTCTGTATGCTCTCCTGTGCCAGCAGGACGGGTAAAGGTGGCAAGGCGGTATTCGGTACTGCAATTGTGGCGTCTGCCATTAAACTGATGGACCTTTTGATGCCGTTTACCTATCGGGGTGCAATCAATCCGGCAATGTATATTCTGATGGAGGGAATCTTGATGGCTATTCTTAGTCAGTTTATTACCGTCCAGGTACCTTACAGATCCAATTTAGGCCATTTTGAATATAGATTAGCTGTGCCTGTTCTGTTGGTGGCAGCAGTATTCACGCTATGGCTAGGTTAACGGGGGCTGTACTAGCTGGAGGAAAGAGCAGTCGGTTTGGTACGAATAAGGCACTGTATATAAATGACGGAAAGTCACTTCTCCAGCAATCACTGGAGATACTCCGGCCACTTTGTAACCAACTGTATATCAGTGCCAATAACAACAATGCAGTAGCATACAGAGAGATGGGGGCAGACATCATCTGCGACCTGCATCCCGACTGCGGACCTTTAGGTGGGATAGAAGCTATTGTGAATGTCTGCCATACTGAAGATGAAACATCTGCTCATGCAGATAGACTGTAAACTGTTACCTATTGTTGATGACCGATACTTTGCCAATATCAATCGTCTGAATGATTTAAAATAAAAAGCCTAAAACAATAAAAATATGACTACAGCATTTCAATTAAAAGGCAATGCCAACCGTGCGTTGGCAGCCGCGACAATCGGTTTCTTCTTTGGCGTGATGGCCATCTCCCTATTCGGACCAACCAGCATGACGCTGGCAGCCGCGATGAATCTTACTCCTACGGAGATAGGACTTCTGGTGGCTATTCCTTCACTCACCGGTTCACTTCTTCGTATTCCGTTCGGCGCAGGAGTTGATGCCAATGGGGGACGTAAAGGCTTCATATTTCTGTTGTCTGCAGCTTGTGTCGGTCTGATTTCTCTCTGCATCCTGTTCACCATATATCATATAGAGCAACCTGGCAGTCTTACTGGTATGTTTCCAATGGTACTGCTGTTAGGTTGTCTCACTGGATGTGGCATTGCCACTTTCTCGGTAGGTGTATCCCAATCCAGTTACTGGTTTTCCAAACACAGACAGGGGTATGCCTCCGGTGTCTATGGTGGACTCGGAACCACTTCAGCCGGACTGCTTGCCTTTTGCTTACCGTTGTTGCTGCACAATTTCGGATTTACCGTAGCCTATTATGTACTTGCCGGTGTGATGCTTTTTGGACTGATTATTTATGTGTGGCTCTCAGCAAATCCTCCTTATTTCCAGTTACTTCATTCCGGTCGAACCCCAGAGCAGGCTCATGAAGATGCTATCGTCTGTGGACAGGAACTGTTTCCATCAGGAAATGCAGCAGAAAGCCTGAAGATATCCGCCCGTATCCCGCAGACATGGATGCTTGTCCTGACCTATTTCACTACTTTTGGTGGATTTATGGCACTCACGGCATGGTTTCCTACTGTATGGAAACAAGGTTACGGCCTCTCTCCTATGCTTGCTGGAATCCTCACTGCCATCTTCTCCGTTCTTGCCGCCCTGTTGCGTGTGCCAGGTGGTCAACTTTCAGATAAGATAGGTGGAGTGAAAGTATCCATGGGTGCATTGATACTTCTGGCCATAGCTGGACTACTGATGAATATACCTATGGGGTGGGGCGGCCTGTTTATTATCTCTTTGCTTATTTCCGTGGCTTTTGGATTTAATAATGCCGCCACCATGAAACTCGTGCCCGTGTATGTGAGCAATGGAGTAGGTGGTGCCAATGGTTGGGTAGGCGGTCTCGGTGCTTTCGGCGGTTTTGCCATTCCGCCGCTGATGGGTAAACTGGTAGCCATCTCTCCTGAACATGGATATGGACTGGGGTTCCTTATATTTACCGTCTTGGCACTGCTCAATATCATCATCAATTATTTCGGTATGGTGAAAAAGAAGGCCTGAAGACGGGCTGAAAGAAATGCAACTGCATCAATAGAACAAAAAACGAAACAGTTATGGATTTATTCAATCATCTGAAATACTTTATCAACCGGAAGGATGTGACCAACGAAGAGTGGGAAGACTTTTATCGCACCCGTTGGCAGCATGACAAGGAAGTACGCTCCACCCATGGAGTGAACTGTACCGGTTCCTGTTCATGGCGTATCTTTGTGAAAAAAGGTATCGTAACCTGGGAAATGCAGCAGACTGATTATCCGCAGACCCGTCCGGGAATACCCAATCATGAACCGCGCGGTTGTCCACGGGGTGCCAGTTATTCCTGGTATCTGTATAATTCCGGTCGCGTGAAGCATCCCATGGTCCGAAAGGAACTGATTGACCTTTGGGAAGATGCCATCCGCCAATATCCCGACCCTGTGGATGCCTGGGCATCCATAGCAGATGATAAACTGAAGAAACAACAATATAAATCAGTCCGCGGGCTCGGTGGTTTTATCCGTCTGGATTGGAATACCGCCATGGAGATGATGGCAGCTGCCAATGTTTATACCATCCGTAAGTATGGTCCCGACCGTATCGTAGGCTTTACCCCGATACCGGCCTTTTCCATGTTGAGTTATGCAGCAGGTACCCGCTATCTCAGTCTGATAGGTGGCGCCTGTCTCAGTTTTTATGATTTCTATTGTGATCTGCCCCCGGCATCTCCGCAGACTTGGGGAGAACAGACCGATGTACCAGAGAGCGCCGACTGGTTTAATTCCTCTTTTCTCTTGTTATGGGGTTCCAATGTACCCGTCACCCGTACCCCCGATTCACCTTTTTATACCCAGGTGAGATACAAAGGTACACAAGTGGCCGTCATCTCTCCCGATTACAGTGCCGCCTCCAAATTTGCCGATGTGTGGATGGCTCCCAAACAAGGTACGGATTCCGCCCTTGGAATGGCCATGGGGCATGTGATATTGCAAGAGTTTTATCAGAATAAGACCATTCCATATTTTGACGATTATGTACGTCGGTTTACCGACCTGCCTTATCTGGTGAAGTTGGAAGACACGGGAGATGGCAATTATATCACCACCATGTTGTTGCGAGCTAGCGATATGAAGGATAACTTCGGTATAGAGAAAAAGGCCGAGTGGTATCCCGTGACACAGGACGATATTACAGGAGAGCTCGTATCACCGAACGGAAGTATCGGCAGCAGATGGAACAATGAAGGGAAATGGAACCTGAAGTGTGAAGACGTCCGTACCGGAAAACCGTTTACCCCGCGTCTCTCCCAGTTGGAGCATTGTGATGAAACCGTCACTATCCTTGATCCATACTTTGGTGGAGAAGATTATAAAAATCCACATTACACAGCCACTCGTCATCCTGACATCATTCTGCATAAGGTACCCGCCATCAAGGTGAAAGGTAAAAATGGTACCATTTATTGTGCAAATGTGTTTGATATTATGATGGCACACTATGGCATAGACCGTGGATTAGGAGATGAAAACTGTGCCAAGAGTTACGATGAGGACAAACCCTATACACCGCATTGGCAGGAGCAGATAACTGGAGTGTCGGCGGCGACTGTTATTAAGACTGCCCGTGCCTTTGCTGATACTGCCGCCAAGACACATGGAAAAAGCATGATTATCATCGGGGCGGGTGTGAACCAGTGGTATAATACCGATATGACCTATCGTTCCGCCATCAACATGCTGATGCTCTGTGGAACATTGGGCGTGAACGGAGGCGGATGGAGCCATTACGTGGGACAGGAGAAAGTCCGTCCCCAGGCAGGATGGGCACAGTTGGCTTTTGCCCTCGACTGGAATCGTCCGCCGCGCCACATGAATACCGTGAGTTATTTCTATATGCATGCCAATCAATGGCGTTATGAGAAAGTGACCGTAGATGAACAGTTGGCAGCCACTGCCGACAAGAAAAAATGGGAGGGACTCACTCTGCTGGACTGTAATATCAAGAGTCAGCGGATGGGATGGCTGCCCGCATCGCCAGAATTCAACCGTTCGTCATTGCAGCTCTGTAAGGATGCTGAAGCTGCCGGAATGAGTGCGAAAGACTATGTATGCCAGCAACTGCATGATAATCAGCTTGCTTTAGCCAGCGAAGATTTGGATGCCGAGGAAAACAGCCCCAAGAATCTCTTTATCTGGCGTGCCAATCTGGTGGGATGCTCTGCCAAAGGTATGGAGTATTTCCTGAAATATCTTCTCGGTGCACAGAATAGTGTACTCGGACAGAACCTTGAGAAATGCGGTCAACCACTTCCCAAATATGAGCATTGGCATCAGGAGGAGGTAACCGGCAAACTAGACCTCGTAGTCAATATAGACTATCGTATGACGCAGTCATCCATCTTTGCCGATATCGTCCTGCCTGCCGCAACTTGGTATGAGAAGGAAGATATATCCTCTACCGACATGCATCCGTTCCTCCATCCATTCTCCAAGGCAGTGGATCCAGTTTGGGAGAGTCGAACGGACTGGGATATCTTCCGCGAATTAGCCAAGACGTTCTCTCGCCTGTCCCAGGGACATCTGGGTAAGGAGAAAGATGTGGTCTATTCGCCGTTGTCGCATGACAGTATGGGAGAAATCAGTGAACCGCTTGCTGCCGATGACTGGAAGGAAAGTGGTGCCATGCCTACGCCTGGTCTCAATATGGGCAATCTAGTCACCGTAGAACGTGACTATCCTCATACCTATCAGCGTTTTACCTCTTTGGGTCCACTCATCCGTGACAAAGGGATGGGTGGAAAAGGTATCGGTTGGAATGCCCAACCAGAGTACAATGAACTCAAGGAGATGAACGGTACGGTACATGAAGAAGGCGCATCTCAGGATTTGCCGGAGATTAAAGAGGTGACACAAGCTATCGATGCTGTACTCACACTGGATCCTACCAGTAATGGTGCCGCCTCCCATCGTGCATGGAAGGCACTGGAGAAGAGTGTAGGTATGCCCCTAGCCGACCCGTTGACCAAAGATGCCGGCGAGACTAAGTATACCTATAAAGATCTGGTGGTGCAGCCCCGACTGTCGCTTGCCACACCTATCTGGAGTGGTATTAATAATCAGGAAAAGGAATACACCGCCAATTATACCAATGTGGCGTATCTGATACCGTGGCGTACTGTTACCGGCAGACAGAGCTTCTATCAGGACCATCCGTGGATGCAGGCCTTCGGTGAGACACTCGTGAGTTACAAGCCACCTCTAGCCAAGAAGGAAATCAACAATCTAAAAGACCGTCTGCATCTGACCGACAAGACGCTAGCTCTCAATTTGCTCACGCCTCATAATAAGTGGACCATCCATTCATCCTGGAATGACAATATTCTGATGCTTACCCTTGGCCGTGGCGGCCCTGTCATCTGGATGAGTGAACTGGATGCCGCCAAACTGGACATCAAAGACAATGATTGGGTGGAAGTGATGAATGACAATGGTACGGCGATGTGTCGTGCCTGTGTGAGTCAGCGCATACCAGAGGGGGCTTTGTATATGTATCATAATCAGGGTAGAACGGTGAATGTGCCGCTCAGCTCGCTTACCGGAAAACGAGGTGGAATCCATAATTCCATCTCCCGTCTGTGCCCCAAACCCACCCACATGATAGGTGGATATGCCCAACTCTCTTACAGTCTGAATTACTATGGCACCATCGGTGCCAACCGTGATGAATATGTGCTGCTCAGGAAAGTGGACCACGTAGATTGGTAGGGTAAATACAAATAATAAAAGAACAATAGCGATGAAGATACAAAGTCAAATAGCCATGGTACTCAACCTTGATAAGTGCATAGGATGTCACACCTGCTCCGTCACTTGTAAGAATGTATGGACCTCCCGCAAAGGTCTGGAGTATGCATGGTTTAATAATGTGGAAACCAAACCCGGACCTGGCTATCCCAAGACGTGGGAGAATCAAGATAAATATAAAGGTGGGTGGCTTATCACCAAGCATGGGAAAACCGAACTGCGACTGGGCAATCGTCCCAAGGTCATGTCGCAGTTATTTTCCAATCCTTATTTGCCGCAGGTGGATGATTATTATGAGCCCTTCACCTTCGATTTTTCCTCTCTTAAAGGCAAGAAACGACTGAGTACACCGCCTTCCGCCCAACCGTATTCTATGATTACCGGTAAGCGGATGGATAAGATACAGAATGGTCCCAACTGGGAGGATGATTTGGCGGGCACTTTTGCCCAGCGCAGGAGCGACCCTAATCTAAAGGAAATAGACACTACCGATTATGAGGAGTTTGAGAAATCCTTCATGTTTTATGTGCCCCGTCTCTGTGAGCATTGTCTGCATCCTGCCTGTGCGCCCAGTTGTCCCAGCGGTGCCATCTATAAGCGTGAGCAGGATGGGGTGGTGCTCATTAATCAGGACCGCTGTCGTGGTTGGCGCCAGTGTGTTTCAGCCTGTCCTTACAAGAAGATATACTTCAATTACGAGCGCATGAAGAGCGAGAAATGCATCTTCTGTTATCCCCGTATCGAGGATGGTCAACCCACCGTGTGTGCTGAGACCTGTGTGGGAAGGATGCGCTATATGGGTGTTATCCTCTATGATGCCGACAAGATAGAAGAATATGCCGCAGCCGACGAGAAGGAACTCTATCATCGACAGTTGGATATGATACTTAATCCCCATGACCCCGAAGTCATTGCCGAGGCAGAGCGGCAGGGCATCTCCCACAATTATCTGTTGGCAGCTGCCCGGTCACCTGTTTATCAGCTGATGAAAGAGTGGCAGATTGCATTTCCTCTTCATCCGGAATACCGTACCCTGCCCATGGTGTGGTATGTGCCCGCCATGTCACCGATAAAAGACCATGCATCTGTGTCGGATGATTATTTTGCACAGGTAGATCAGATGCGTATCCCCGCACAGTATCAGGCCAATCTCTTTACGGCGGGAGATGTGGCACCCGTCCGTCAGGCACTGGCCAAACTGGTAGCCCTGCGGGAATATATGCGGAGGAAGACAGTGGATGTAAGTCCGGATATCCATCAACCATTGAGTGGTTCCTCGTTAGGACTGACCGCTGTGCAGTATGATGCGATGTACCATTTGCTGGCTATTGCCAATTATGAAGATCGGTTTGTCATCCCTTCATCCCCCACACAATCTGGCGACCACCATTTTGAGGAGCGAACTGGCATGGGATTTGAAGATGAAGACAAGCGGAAGAATATTTTCGGAGGCATCTAATCAAGGAGGAACAGCAGATGATACAGACTTATAATATACTCTCCCTCCTGTTGGATTATCCCACCCAGGAACTTCGTGATAATCTCGCGCGCATACCTGCCATCATCCGTGAAGAGTGCGTGTTCACAGCAGATGAGCAGTGCCTGTTGCAGCAATTTATGGAATATGCTGCATCCTTTCCTAGTCTCCGTGACTGGCAGGCTGCCTATACCGCCTTCTTCGATACCTCAACCAAAGCCAATCTCTATCTCTTTGACTTTGTGTATGGCACCAGCAAAGACCGCGGTCAGGCCATGGTGGACCTGAAGGAAGAATATCTCAAAGCAGGACTGATGCCCCCGGAAGATGAGTTGCCCGATTATCTGCCCATCTATCTGCAATATGTTTCTGCTTTCAACAACCGAGAAGAAGCCAAGGCGGCCCTGGCAGATATCCAACCTGTATTAGAAAAAATGCAGGAGCAGTTTGCAAAGGAAGACCGTCATCCATATCTTCCGTTGATTCAACTATTATGTCATCAAAAATAAAGTGATATGAGCTCAGATTATCTATACAGTTTCTTATTCACCTATCTGCCTTATCTGGCAGGAGGCATATTTCTGGCCGCCGTGTTTTATCGCATTGCCCGTTCCGGCAATACCGTACAGGCATTTTCCACCCAGTTTCTGTCCAATGACTGGATGTTGAAGTGGGGTAGTAACCTCTTTCATTTTGGAATAGTGATGGTATTTCTGGGTCATATCTTTGGATTACTGGCACCGGAATGGTCATACGACTGGCTCATCACCAACGAACAGAAGCGGTTGCTCGCCATCATCATGGGCAGTGCTTTTGGCATCGTTACCCTTGTAGGCATTATTTTGCTCACCGTCCGCCGATTTACCAATCCACATCTCCGGTATAACAGTCATTTTGCCGATTATTTCTTTGTCACCCTTATACTGTTACAGGTAGTCACCGGTATGTTGGGCACCTGTTCCACTATCCAGCATGACCTTCAGCATTACATGAATCTGGACCGTTGGGCTCAGGGACTCTTCATCTTCTTGCCCGATTCCTGGAAATATCTCACAGCGGCATCGCTAGTGCATCAGATACATATACTGATGGGCTTCTTGATAGTCATCATATTTCCATTTACCAAGTTTATGCATATGGTGGCCATCCCTATCCGTTATTTGCTGAGCTATTTCATACGGAAGAAGTAACTTTATCTCTAGACATTGACAGGAATATGGAAAATCAGTTGTATCTGTGGTTCCTGTGTATTGTCTATTGATACGGAGCCATGCAGTAATTCGGCGATAAGTCTGGATTTCATGAGTCCGATATGCTCATGACCTTCATGCTCAGTATTGAGTCCCACATGGAAGAGTGACTCTTTGTCCTCTTTACTCAGATAGCCTGTGTACGATACTTTTATCGTCAGTTTATTACTCTGTATTACGGATGACAGAACAACTCGGTTATTGTCCTGATTTCTGTTGACTGCATATCTAAGTAAGGCAATAATGACCTCTCTCACCAAGCTACCATCGGAAGTGAAGGAAAGAGGATTGATAGAGTCCGTTACAGGTTGATATTCTATTTCGTAATCACTTGATATAGTTGCAATGGCTTGTGTACAGAGCACATCAGTCTCACATATATCGTTCTCCGCTTTATATGTGCCGCTCTCCAGTTTACTGATGAGCAGGATATCATTGATATAGTCAGTAATAAAGCTAGTTTTATCATTCAGTGTTTCTATATCAGCTTTTCTTTCTTCTTCGGATATTTCTATACCAGGAGTGTCATTCAGTTTGTTGTTGAGTTGGATAATGGTATCCAGCGGTTCGTGAATCTGTCGGTTGATACTTTCATAGAAGAGACTTTTTCTACGTTCTTCCATCTTAGCTTTGGTCGCATCCCAAAACAGTTTCTTCTCTGTTTCGCGCAGTCGTCTCACGAAGAGCATGATGCCGTAAAGGATAAAGATGGCGGTAATACAAATAGTGAATATCTCCCATTTACGGTTGGTTTCTATCATGAGCTTCTGATGAGATAGCCCTTGTTCTGTGATACGTTGCTTCTCATATTCCGATTTCTTTTGTTGAAGGAGTATGCGTTGCAGGTTGAGTTTATTCTGCTTTTCTCTGGAAATGAGTTCATTCTGGTGTAGCATGAAGATGGTCTGGTCATGCTTCAGCATCAGCAGTTTGTTACTATTGCGCTTTTCTTTCAGTTTCAGATTTGATGCATTCAGTGTGAGGAGTTCCTTTTCCTGGGCAGCCTCCTTAAAATTGAATTTGCCCGTATAGAAGTTGTTTATATCAGAGAAGTCGCTGGTAAGCCATTTCGTATTTTCTTCGGCATTCTTCTTATAGTATTTCCAGGCTTCCTCATAAAGGCCTTTTCCATACATATAATTAGCCTTGTCATGTATATATATATTATCATCTATATCAAAATGTTTTTGTTCTTCGTCAGCTTTAGCTTTTTCATTGATGAGCATATAATAGTTATAGAGAGCAAAGTGATAAAATTTCTGTTGTTGAGCATTATGGATAGATAAATCCAGTTTTGTAACACTATCATATATTCTTTTGGCATCAGCAAGTCTGCCGAGTTTGCTGTAGCATCTTAGTAGAATACAGTAAGGTACAAGTAGCGAGTATTCCTGTGCCTTGTATGTGATGGCTTTTTCGCAATATTTGATGGCCTGATTATAATTGCCAATTTTCATGTAGCACTGACCAACCATTGCATTGACTGTGCTGTAATCCACAATATTATGGTCCAGAGCCTGCAGATAATAGAATATAGCTGCAGCATTCTGCCCTTGTATGAAATAGAAGTTGCCTGCCAGATAATTATATATTCCTATCCCATAGCCTGGACTGTGACGTTTGGCCACCTCGTAAACTTCATTCAGTTCTTGTTTTGCAGTAGTCAAGTCTTTATCTGAAATGAGGCAGGTAATGATATTTACCCAAGCACTCAAGAGTATATCATAGTTACCTGTAGCATAGCACATTTGTTTATAGGGTTTTAGCTCAGCCATAAACATGGCCTTATTATTCTCCAATGCATAATAATTCAACTGTACGTACATGGCATAGCATTTGCCTATGTAGTCTTTTTCTTTTATAGCCAGTGCATACATTTTATTGGCCAGTTCCTTACCTTTCGCAGGGTTAAACACAGATTGAGCCTGTTCATATAGCTCGTAAACATCTTTATGCATGCCCAGCGTTTTGCCCGTTTCAGCCTTTACAGAAGAGAATGACAGTGTGAACATCATGATGAGGGCCATGACTATAGGGTGATCGAAGATAAACCGGGCTCCCTTCTTATAGGTCTTGTCCAGATATACTTTGCCGTGCAGCAGTTGGGCTATGAGCATACAGATATGCAGTCCCAGACCGGTGCCCCGTTTATTATGGTCCACCATCTGGAATCGCTCGAATACCTTGTCGGCATCTTCGTCAGGCACACCGCATCCTGTGTCAGTCACAGAGAATCTCACCATATTATTCACAATTTCGTACGACAGTTCGATGCTTCCGCTTTCTGTATGTTTGCAGGCATTGGTCAGATAATTGGAGAGCACCTGCTGCAGTCGCTGGGCATCAGTATGCAGGATATAGTCGCCGGCGTGATTGGGTCTGAACGTGAGTTTTACGTCTTTATTTTCCCTGCCGCGAATACTTTCCACTACAGTGGTGCATATATGATTGATGTTCACATCGGTGAGATTGATTTTGTATGAACCGCTTTCAAAGTCAGACAGGTCTATCACATCGTTTACAAGTGTAGTAAGCAGATGGTTATTGATGGCAATCATATTGATCAGCTCTTTTTTTTCTTCTGGTGAGAGTTGACTGGACATATTGCCGTTAAGCACTTCATTGAAGCCAGCGATGGCATTCAGCGGAGTTCGTATCTCGTGGTTCATATTTTGGAAGAACAGACTCTTGATATAATTGGATTTCTCTGCTTTTGCTTTCTCCTCCTTCAGGTGCTTCTGTCTCAATATCTTGTCGATGGTATAAAAGGCGAGTACAAACAGCAGGGCGGCAATCGTTATCAGGAAAGAAGATAACTGCCACTTGTCTTTTTCTTGGGCGAGCATCACTTCTTTTTTGTCTTGTTCACTCTGTAACTTCTTGAGTTTGAGCAGTCGGTTTTGCTGGTCGATGGATGCAGACTGGGTAGCCAGTTGTCCCATCAGCAGTCCGTGTTCCTTTTGCTTGATGAGCAGTCTCCCCTGTGTCTGTTGCTCGGTCAGCATCAGGATATGTTGGTTTTTATTCAGTTCCTGCATCTGCAGAGCGTTGTTTCGCTTGCGTAAAGCGATTTTTTCATTTTCCAGATTATAAACATCGAGTTGAGGTACGAATTCATCTATCAGATACTGCTGTTCTTTTGCATGCTCATCATCCAGACTATGTATGTATTGGTCATAGTAGTATCCGGACTGTTTGTAGTCTTTAACGGATTCATAATAGATAGCTTGCTTGAGATAATCGAAATAGGCAGGAACATGAAACGAATGTGACTTATATGAAACAGCTGTCTGAATATTTTTCTTGTAGTATTTATAATAATAATACAGAGCTTCATCCATCATAAACTGGTCGCTGGACAATATGGGATATTTCTTGTGAGTGTCCATTAGTAGTTTATAGTCCTCTTCAATCTTAGTACTGTCCAATGGTATCTGGTTACAGTCGTAACTCAGCATTAATGCATAGACTCTGGTGATATGGCTATTTACTGTGATAGGGTCATTTTCGGTTTTCTCCAGATAGATTTTACATTCTTTCCATCTGCAGAGATAGAAACAGCATCGGGCCAATTGCAGATTTGTGATATAATCCACGTTCACATTTTTGGACTTTGCATACTCCACGGCGCGATGGTAATAGGATAATGCCAGTCTGTAATATCCCTGTTTAAAATAGATATTAGCCTGTAGGATATGGCTTTGTATGATACCGAAATCATTTTTTAGCCGTATGGCTTCTTTCCGGTGCGCAGTAATCTCATCGGTTGCTTTGGCGAAACTACCATCATTGATGTATGCCACGATGTTATTTTCCCACATACCGAAATAATACTGAAGATAAGGAGTACGCTTGATGAAGGGAGCAGCGAGTTTGAATTCCTTGATGAGTGATTTCGTGTCACCTATGATGTAATAATGTCGCTGCTTACTGAATAAAGCTATGCATTGGGCCTTCACATCCTTTTCTCTGGTTGCCATAACAAACAGGGTGTCAGCCATTTTGAGGGACTTCTGGCTCTGGATATTGGCATCCATTTTCTTATAATATTCGTAAAGGTTATCTTTTATTTTGTACATATTGCTCTGGGCATAACATTCTATGTCACATAGTATGCTTGCCATGATGATAATAATGAGTATACGTACTTTCATGGCTGCAAAATTACTTAAAAAAAAGCAAAAACGTACAAGATAAATAATGATTTTTTATCCACATTGGCATTTATTATATTCTTTTTTTTAAAATTGTTCTACTATTAATTTTACTTTATCCATTTTTGAGGGTCTAATTACCAGAGACGGCCCAATGACAACAGCCACTCAGAAGAAATTTTGAACAACCGCTCTACTGGCATATCCGCCGACTGGTGGTAAGCCATGATGATGCCAAGGATGCTGCACAGGACACGTTTGTGCGGATATTCAGAAGTATCGGGCAATACAAAGAAGACCATTCCTTCGCGGCATGGCTCTATCGGATAGCCACCAATGAGGCACTCCGGCTGATAGAACGGCGCAAAGAGCCTGTGATGGATCTGGACAAAGCCGTCAGTATAAAGGCACTGGATTACTTCGACTACTCTGATGTGGAAGCCGTCCGACTGCAGCAGGCGATACATACACTTCCACCTAAGCAGCAGGCTGCTTTCAATTATAGTAAATTCCTCACCCAGAAGCAGATAGAACAGGTATATAAAATAGAAAAACAGATGATGAATCACTTTCAGAAACGTATGCAAGGTAAGAAGTAATTTTTGCATTGGCAGGCGTGGAGTCTGCCAATGTTTTTTCTGATTGATGATGCAGCCACCTAATAATTGGCCAGGCAATGTGCAGATGACTGTGGCTTCTTTTTCAGCAGTTTCCGGCTGATGTAGGGGAATAGCCAGTAGGAAGCTTTGGCACTCAGTATGCCGATGCCCGCACCGGCAATCACGTCCGTGAGCCAGTGCCTGTTGTTATATATACGTAGAAACCCCGTACCAGTTGCCACTGCATAGCCAGCCACACCTATCCAGGGCGACACATCGCGGTATTCGTGGCGCAGCAGTTCTGCGCCCATGAAAGCCATCGCCGTATGACCCGATGGGAAAGAACGGTTGTCCGTCTCATCAGGCCGCTTTTCGTAGATGGATCTTTTCAGTATTTCCGTGGTTACACTTTCCATGACCAGTGAAGTGACAGCTATCACCGTATAGTCACGCATACTGTGTTCCCCTTTGATTCCGCACAGATTCAGTGCATAAACTGTAGCAACGGGCAGATATTCCGTATATCCGTCCACCTTGATTTTATTATTCTGTCTGTCGCCTACCAGATTATCTTTCAGCGTATGATTTTTTGTTTCCACCCAGTCGCTTGTCAGTCCCAGTACACCGGTACCTATCATCAGGGTAGGAATCACCAGTTGGCGGCAGTTAAAGTGCTCATGATGACAGAGCATTTGTGTGGTATCCACAGGCACTGTCATGGATTCAGATACCTGTCCATATATATTCTGCATCTGCAGAACAGCCAATAGAATGAATGCTATAATTTCTTTCATCGATCTTTAAAGACTGCAAATATACAATATAAATTCGGAATCCCATTTTCACCTATTGATTTTAACATAATTCCCGCCGGTTAATTTCATTTATTTCCAAATTTATGAGTACCTTTGCACCCGCAAAAGAAAATATAAACTTTATCTGATTATATCAACAATAAACAATTATGGTAGAATACATATCTCAGGAATGTTATGACAAGTTATTGGAGGAGCTGCACCAGTTACTCAGTGTGGAGCGTCCACGTATAGCCGAGGCTATATCAGAGGCCAGAGACAAGGGCGATCTGAGCGAAAACTTCGAATATCATGCTGCCAAGCGCGAGCAAGGAAAACTGGAAGGGCGTATAGACCGTCTGAAAATCAAGTTGGCCAATGCACGTATCATCGAGCGTAGCAGACTGAGCAATGATGCCGTTCAGCTCTTTTCCACTGTGGAACTGACTGACCTGACGCATAAGCGCAAGATGAAATATACCATTGTAAGTCCCACCGAGTCTGATTTCTCCGCAGGCAAAATATCTGTTAAGACACCGATTGCTCAGGGACTGCTCAAGAAGCAAGTAGGCGATGTGGCAGAAATCCGCGTACCCGCAGGATTACTCCAATTACGTATAGATAAGATTACAATCATGTAAATATGCGGGAATCTCCCGCATTTATTTTGTTCATTTTTACGATTATTAACTAACATTTTTTTGCAAAGTCAATTCTTTTTGCGTATATTTGCAAAATAAAGCAACCATAATATAATACACTGCTGATTATGAGGAATATATACTTTGCATCAGTGATTGTGGTATTGTTGGTGATATGCACAGTACTCTATGTGTTGGGAGTAGGTATTACTTCACTTCGGTACGGTTATGTGTTCTTATTATTAATGGTCGCTATTTATCTCCTTGTCCTTTGGCTGGTTTATAAATTGTATAAATCGCATGTCCGTATATCACATGCCAAGAACTACCAGAGTGTTATTAATACCATTACCAAGAGTAATGGTGTGCAATACACCGAATATCTGGTAGACAAGCAGATGTTTGTTAATCTCAATAAAATAGGTGAAGGAGAATATTCTGAAGTATCCACAGACACTTTGTTCGCCATTACTTATCCTGCAGATCTTACCATTGTGAAGGAGATGGTAAAACGTATGAATGCAGGCAATAATGAGCGTATGAACTTTGAATACCGTCTGAATTTGTCGTATATTTCAGGTTATAGTTGGCGGTTGGTAACAATCATGCCGCTGGAATTGAATGCTAATGGGAAGGTAGTGAAGTACATAGGAATAGACCTGAGAAATGATCATTCGCACAAAATGACCAGAGAGCTTGAACTGTTTAATAAGAAGATACTGTTCATGACAAGAATCATTACCATGATATTCGTGCAGTACACCCGTAAGGATAAGCTCTTTTCCAGGCTTGACATGGTAGGTGACAGGCTTGTTCATCATATTCCGATGGATAGTTGGTATGCCGGTATTTATCCCGAAGATATGGAAATAGCAAAAGATTTGATTGCTTTCATGGACCGGGGAGAGTCAGGTCATTACCAGACAGAGTATAGATACAGGTATCCCACCAATGAGTACAGATGGTTTGCTGTGGATATCGCTGCATACGAGCGGGATGAAAATGGGAGAATCCTTTCGTATATGTGTCTTTGTACAGATATTGATGAGCGAAAGCGCCAGCTGGAACGAGAGAAAGAACTGCGTCGGAGGGCAGATGCTGCCAATGAATTGAAGAGCAGTTTTATTCGTAATCTGAGTCATGAGATACGTACCCCGCTCAATTCTATAGTAGGATTTTCTAATCTCATTAATAAGAATACGCCGGAAGAAGATGCCCAGCTCTTCAAGCAGATTATCAAGAAGAATAATGACCAGTTGTTGGGCATTATCGACTGTACTATCGATAAGTCGCTTATTGAGTCAGGTCTGGTGGAAATTAAGACCACCGCATTCCCGTTGAAGCCTTTTATAGAAGCAGATTTCTCGAAAATTACTTCTGAGGAGCATGCCGGCATCACCTTCTTGTTGCAATGTGGTGATGATATAACCGTATCTACAAGTAAAATGTGGATATCCAGAGTGATAGATCATTTCATGAAGAATGCATTGGCATTCACTATGAAGGGCACCGTCACTATGGGATATGAGAATGAAGAAAATCAAGTACGTGTGTATGTGAAAGATGAGGGAATCGGTATCTCATCAGAAGACCAGAAGCGCATCTTTAATGACTTTGAGAAAGTGGATACATTCTCGCCGGGTTTGGGCATGGGTCTTCCTATGTGCAAATCCATCATCACCCAGTTGGGTGGTACCATTGGTGTAGAGTCGGAATTAGGCAAAGGTTCCTGCTTCTGGTTCACTATCCCGCTTTAGTCATTTTGGTTTTATCAGCAGCGAAGTATAACGATAGTTAAAATTTGATATTATCGAAATATTTCGATAGGGTAAATGCTTACTTTGTCGGTTAAGCAGATGTTGTCATAATAACATGGCACCATTACTTTCTTATTAACACAAACAGTATGAAAAAAGTATTTATTACATTATTCATTGCGCTTACCGCAACGTTTTCTTTCGCACAGCTTCCGGGCGGTGTCCCCGGCGGCAGTTCCACAGGAGCCAGTACCACCTATGCATTCAAGACAGCCATCAATTCATTGTGGCAGTACGACTCCACCAATAAGATGTATTACATCGTGGGTCTGTATTATGGCAACAACCTCGCCGACAAGTCGTATGAGCAGATGGGTATCTATGTACCTGCAGCCTATATGAATGCCACCGCCAACAGTGACGGCACTACCTATACCTGCACCATCAATGCCACTGCCACCGTCAATGGCTATACTGCCACCACAGCCCCGGTAGTGGTACCTGTGAATACCCCCGGTTATGCAGCACAGTCGGCACCTACGGGCAGCAGCAGCAGCGTGGCCACATATACCAATGCCGGTTTCATCTATCTCTGGCCGGGTTGCCGCGGTAAGGAAGCCGGTGCTCCGTCAGGTGTGACGGATATGAAAGCAGCCATCCGCTACTTCCGTTATCTGCAGGCAGAGCAGAATGCCGTACCAGGTAATGCAGACCGCATCTTCACCTTCGGAATGAGTGGCGGTGGAGCACAGAGTTCACTGCTTGGCGCATCGGGCAACAGCACCTTATACAATGACTATCTCACTGCCATCGGCGCAGATATGGATTACAAGGATGATGTATGCGGTTCCATGTGCTGGTGTCCTATCACCAATCTGGACCAGGCCGACGGAGCCTACGAATGGAACATGGGACTCACCCGCAGCAGTCTGGGCACTACCGATCAGAATATCAGCAAAGGTCTGGCTGCCTCTTTTGCCACCTACATCAATTCCATCGGACTGAAGAATCCGGATACCGGCGAGGCGCTTACCCTCTCAGCCACCGACAACGGTTACTATCAGCAGGGCAGTTATTATTCATATATCATGGGTGTGGTCAATGACGCCGTGAAGCGCTACAACAGTTACAATTCAGCCAGCGTATCATCTTACAGCACCACCGATGCCACCGCACTCTATTCATTCTGTGCCAGCAACAAGACAGCCACCAAAGGACTGGGCGCCTTCGATGGTTATGCATCCATGAGCAATCCGGAGAACACGCTGATGGGCATAGCCGGTACAGCCGGTCACTTCGACAGCAATCTGGCCGATGTGGTGAATACCTATGCCAACAGCTATTACAGTGCCTTCACAGCAGCCCTGGCCAGCACCAATGTGGATGCAGTAGGCAAGGATGTCCATACCCGACTGATGATGTACACCCCGCTGTATTATCTGATAGACAACAGTACCTATTATAATGGAGGCGGTGCAGGCAGCAGTACGATAGCACCGTTCTGGAGAATCCGCACCGGCATCAAGCAGGGCGATACCTCTCTGAGTACAGAGACCAATCTTGCTCTGGCACTGAAGGCCAACAGCAGTGTGAAGGATGTGGATTTTGAGACCATCTGGGGACTGGCTCACACCACTGCCGAAGATGAGGGCACCTCCGCTTCCACCTCCAACTTCATTGCCTGGGTGGAGAAGTGTGTATCCACGCTCACCACAGGTATCGAGGATGTATCCACCTATACAGGCAGCGGGTATGGCCCGTATGTCATTGCCACTTTTAATATGAATGGCGTACAGGTGGAGTCACCGAGTCATGGCATCAACATCCAGAAGATGAGCGACGGCACAACCCGCAAAGTGCTCGTGAAATAAGGAGTAATCTGTTCTGTGGACGGATTTCCATTATGCACCTTTTTGACTAATTGGCATCATATCAATTAGTCAAAAAGGTGTTTTTT
>DAIRCP010000053.1:0-24259 GCA_036796635.1 Prevotella sp.
TATGAAACTATCCCCATCATTCTGGAAAATGGCCATACAGACCACCATCAGTATCCTCACCGCCCTAGCCACAGCCTTTGGCATGCAGAGCTGTTGCCGCTAACAGGGGCGCCAACCACCTAACACCAACCACTTAACACTTAACACCTAACACCTAACACTTAACACCTAACACTTAACACTTAACACCTAACACCTAACACCTAACACCTAAAATATCCCTGCTATGATGCAGCGCATGAGTACCGCGGTCTCTAAAATGAAAACTCCAGCCAATGAAATGAACACTCATTGGTTGGGGCTTTTTTTTGTCTTTCTGATAAGGTGAATTTCATTGAAAAGTGTCATTCTAAGTATAAAGACATGATGCTATACAGAAAAATAGAGAAGGAAATAGAAGACCATCTAAAGTCGGATTCTGACAAGATTCTCATTATTGAGGGTGCCCGTCAGATAGGTAAGTCGTATATGGGTCACGCAAAAATGTCACATGTCACACGTCACATTCGTAAAAAGTGGTATATACATACATATATATCATAGAGATGCAGACCATCTTGCAGACTGAAAAGCTGATTATATACATAAATCCATCACCTTCACAACACTGATTCTCGATGACAGGAGAAACCCCCAATTTACGAATCGTAAGTAAATGGGCGCTTTTTTTTGCAAAAAAGTTGGTTATCACAAGATTTCTTGTTACTTTTGCAGCTAACTTATCACCCCGTTCGTTAAGGGGCATCACAAAGAACAAAAACAAATGTTAGCATGAAAGTATTAAAATTTGGCGGAACGTCCGTAGGTTCCGTAGAAAGTATTCTTAGTCTTAAGAAAATCGTAGAGGCTGAAAATGAGCAAGTTGTGGTCGTAGTTAGTGCGCTGGGAGGCATTACCGACAAGCTCATCGCCACCTCACACCTCGCCTTCAACGGCGATGAATCCTATCAAACTGAATTTGAAAGTATGGCACGGCGCCACCATGAGATGGTGGAGGCTGTGATCTCTGACCCTGAGAAGCGCGAAAGGCTGCTCAAGACCGTGGATGGCATGCTGGAGGAACTCCGCTCCATCTATTATGGTGTGTATCTGATACGCGACCTCAGTGAGAAGACGCAGGCTGCCATCGTGAGCTATGGCGAACGGCTGAGCAGCAATATCGTGGCTGCACTCGTGGAGGGTGCCACCTGGTACGACTCACGCAAATTCATCAAGACTGAATTCAAACACGGTAAGCATATCCTGGACAGCGAACTGACCAACAAGCTGGTGCGCGATACGTTTACTGACTTCAATATCGCACTCGTGCCGGGATTCATCAGTTCCGACAAGGAATCGGGCGAGGTGACCAACCTGGGCAGGGGCGGAAGCGACTATACTGCCAGTATCATCGCTGCTGCACTGGATGCTGAGGTGCTGGAGATATGGACGGACGTGAACGGATTCATGACCGCCGACCCAAGGGTGATCCATACGGCTTATACCATTCAGGAACTGTCGTACGTGGAAGCCATGGAGCTCTGCAACTTCGGTGCCAAGGTGATCTATCCGCCTACCATCTATCCGGTATGCGTGAAGAATATACCCATCCGGGTGAAAAATACGTTTAACCCTGATGACCCGGGCACAATCATCAAGGATAAAATAGAAAATAACCAGAAGCCCATCAAGGGTATATCGAGTATCAACGGCACGACGCTGATTACTGTCACCGGTCTGAGTATGGTGGGTGTAATCGGTGTGAACCGCCGTATCTTCACGGCGCTCGCCGACCATGGTATATCGGTATTCCTCGTGAGTCAGGCTTCTTCTGAGAACTCTACTTCCATCGGCGTGCGCGATGAGGATGCCAAGGAGGCTGTGGAGGTGCTCAACTGTGAATTTGCCAAGGAGATAGAGACAGGCGCCATGTTCCCCATGCATGCGGAGAGCGGTCTGGCTACCATCGCCATCGTGGGCGAAAACATGAAGCATACACCGGGTATCGCCGGTAAACTGTTTGGTACGCTGGGGCGTTCGGGCATCAGTGTCATCGCCTGCGCACAGGGTGCCAGTGAGACGAACATCTCTTTCGTGGTGGATTCCAAACTGCTGCGCAAGTCGCTCAACGTGCTCCATGACTCCTTCTTCCTGAGTGAATACAAGGTGCTCAACCTCTTCATCTGCGGCGTAGGTACGGTGGGCGGAAACCTCATCGAACAGATACACGCGCAATATGATGAACTGATGAAGACCCGCCAACTCAAACTGAACGTGGTGGGCATAGCCAGCAGTCATAATGCCATCTACCGCCGCGAGGGACTGGACCTGAACAACTACCGCGAACAGCTCAAGGCTTCTGAACCCAGCGAAATACATAAGCTGCGCGATGAGGTGATTGGCATGAACATATTCAACAGTGTGTTTGTGGACTGTACGGCGAGCAGCCAGGTGGCAAGTCTGTATCAGTCGTTCCTGGAGCATAACATATCGGTGGTGGCTGCCAATAAGATTGCGGCTTCCGGCGATTATCAGGACTATGTGAAACTGAAACAGACGGCACTGAAAAGGGGCGTAAAATTCCTCTTTGAGACGAATGTGGGCGCCGGTCTGCCTATCATCGGCACTATCAACGACCTGAGAAACTCAGGCGATAAGATTCTGAAAATAGAGGCTGTGCTGAGTGGCACGCTCAACTTCATCTTCAATGAGATAGCGGCCGACGTGCCTTTCTCTGAGACGGTGCGCAGAGCCAAGGAACAGGGATACAGCGAACCGGACCCACGCATTGACCTATGTGGAAAAGACGTGATTCGCAAGCTGGTGATCCTGACGCGTGAGGCGGGCTACAAGACGGAACAGGCCGACGTGGAGAAGAATCTCTTCATGCCGGATGCCTTCTTCGATGGCTCACTGGACGACTTCTGGAAGAATCTGCCTACGCTGGATGCTGACTTTGAGACTCGCCGACAGAAGTTGGAGGCTGAACACAAGCGCTGGCGCTTTGTGGCAAAGATGGACCACGGCAAGACGAGTGTATCGCTGCAGGCGGTGGACCACCGTCATCCGTTCTACGGACTGGAAGGCAGCAACAACATCGTGCTGCTCACCACGGAGCGCTATCGTGAATACCCCATGCTCATCCAAGGCTACGGCGCTGGTGCAGGCGTAACTGCCGCAGGCGTATTTGCCAACATCATGAGCATCGCCAACATCTAAAAAAATCAGAAGATTATGAAGCATCTTATTATATTAGGTGACGGGATGGCTGACCATCCTATAGAGCGACTCGGCGGAAAGACGCTGCTGCAGTATGCCCAGACTCCTACCATGGACCGCATGGCGAAGGAAGGACGCACGGGGCGACTCATCACGGTGCCTGAGGGATTCATACCGGGCAGTGAGGTGGCGAACACCGCCATCATGGGCTACGACCTGGACCAGGTATATGAGGGCAGAGGTCCGCTGGAAGCTGCTTCCATCGGCTATGACATGCGCCCTGACGACATGGCCATCCGCTGCAACATCATCACGCTGCGCGACGGCAGAATCCTGACGCACAACGGCGGTAATCTGGAGACGGAAGACGGCGATGTGCTCATCAAATATCTGAATGAACATCTGGGCAATGACCGTGTACAGTTTATCACGGGCATCCAATATAGACATCTGCTGGTAATCCGCGGTGGCAACAAGCACATCGTGTGTGCCCCACCCCATGACCATCCCAACGAGGAATGGCGACCGCTGCTGGTGAAACCGGAACCTGGATACACGGAGACGGACCCAAGCAGAATGACGCCACAGGAAACGGCTGACCTGCTGAATGACCTGATCATCCGTTCGCAGGACCTGCTGCCGAAGCACCCGTTCAACATCGCCCGCAGAGCGCGCGGTGAGCGTGAGGCTAATTCCATCTGGCCCTGGAGCGGCGGCTATCGTCCGTCGATGAAGACGCTGATGCAACTCTATCCGGAAGTTCACTCCGGCAGCGTCATCTCTGCCGTGGACCTGATTCGCGGCATCGGCCACTATGCGGGTCTGGACATCATCAAGGTGCCCGGTGCCACAGGACTGGCTGACACCAACTATGAGGGGAAGACGGAGGCTGCACTCAAGGCTCTGCAGACGCAGGACTTTGTATTCCTGCACGTGGAGGCGAGCGACGAGGCTGGGCATGACGGTAATATGGAACTGAAGTTGAAGACGATAGAAAATCTGGACAAACGCATGATTTCCACTATATATAATAAGGTGAAAGAATGGGACGAACAGATAGCCATCGCTGTGCTGCCCGACCACCCTACGCCTGTGGAAATACGTACGCACGTGAGTGAACCGGTGCCTTTCCTGATCTGGTACAAGGGCATAGAACCTGACGGCGTGCAGCAGTTTGATGAACAGAGCACGGTGACCGGCACTTACGGTCTGCTGCGACTCAACCAGTTCATGGAGGAATTCATGAAATTCTAGCAAACTGCTCATTCCCAATTATTTATCAAAGCAACAAAATGAAAGAATAAACGTATGAAATATTACAGCACCAATAAAAAAGCACCCATAGCTACCCTGCACAAGGCTGTGGTGAAAGGACTGGCCGAGGACCGCGGACTCTACATGCCCGAACAGATCCACAAGCTGCCGGCTTCCTTCTTTGAAAACATAGAGAAAATGTCATTTCAGGAAATCGCTTTCGAAGTGGCAAAGGCTTTCTTCGGCGAGGATGTAAAGGCCGACGACCTGAAGAAAATCGTATATGACACCCTGTCTTTCGACTGTCCGGTGGTGAAGGTGGAAGAGCATATCCACAGTCTGGAACTTTTCCACGGACCTACGCTGGCATTCAAGGATGTAGGCGCCCGCTTCATGGCGCGTCTGCTCTCTTACTTCATCCGTCAGGAGAATCAGCATGACCTGGTGAATGTGCTGGTGGCTACATCGGGTGATACGGGCAGTGCCGTGGCCAACGGTTTTCTGGGCGTGGAGGGCATCCATGTGTATGTGCTCTATCCGAAAGGAAAAGTGAGCAAGATACAGGAGAGCCAGTTTACTACGCTGGGCAAGAATATCACCGCCATCGAGGTGGACGGAGTATTCGACGACTGTCAGGCGCTGGTGAAGAATGCCTTCATGGATGAGGAACTGAACGCACACATGAAGCTCACCTCTGCCAACTCCATCAATGTGGCACGATTCCTGCCACAGGCTTTCTACTACTTCAATGCCTATGCACGGATGAAGGAGAGAGGTCTGGCGGATAACCTGGTGATCTGTGTGCCAAGCGGCAACTTCGGCAACATCACGGCAGGTCTCTTCGGTCATGCCATGGGTCTGCCTGTGAAGCGATTCATCGCTGCCAACAATGCCAATGACATCTTCTACAACTATCTGCAGACAGGCGAATATCATCCGCAACCGTCCAAACAGACGCTCGCCAATGCCATGGACGTGGGCGACCCGAGCAACTTTGCCCGCGTGTATGACCTGTACGGCGGCAGCCACGAGCGCATAACCAGCCTCATCAGCGGTGCCACTTACAGTGACGACCAGATCCGCACCACGCTGGCTCAGTGCTACAAGGCCAACGAATATATCCTGGATCCTCACGGTGCCTGTGGCTATCAGGCGCTGAAAGACCAGTTGAAAGAGGGTGAGGAAGGTGTATTCCTGGAGACTGCACACCCTGCCAAATTCAAGGACACCGTGGAGCCTATCATCGGCACGAACATCACTATCCCTGAAAGACTGGCTGCTTTTATGCGCGGTAAGAAACAGAACATCTCCATGAGTAAGGACTTTGCCGACTTCAAGGCTTTCCTTATGAATGAATAATCTCAATATCCCATCATCCAATTACTGTACACTCCCCAAGTGCTGTGTACAGTAATTGCGCTTTTTAGACGAGGATGATTTTAAAAAAAAATTGTGTAATACCTGATTCATTTGACTGAACTATGACAATTCTTATATGTATCGTATGCTTCATCGTAGGCGCGGCGATGGCTTTCTTATGGGCAAAGAGTCGTTTTGCCGATGAAAAGACGCAACTGTCTTCACGCAAAGATGTGCTGGATGCCCAAGTGGCTATGCTTCAGCAGCAGCTGGACTCCCAGACGGCTTTGCTCCGCCAGCAACTGGAAGAGGAGAAATCCAAACATCTGGAGGATCTGAACAGGGCTAAAGAGGATGCCAATGAACAGAAGGCGGAACTGCTGCGACAGGCGGAAACACAGAAAGCTGAAATGATGCACCAATTTGAGGCACAAAAGACTGAGTTGACACAGCATTACGAGCAGCAGAAAAACGAACTCTCGCTCCATTATGAGCAGCAGATGGCGGAACTGCGCCGCACACAGCAGGAACAGATGGACCAACAGGCCAAACTGATACGTGAACAAATCAACACGGCATCAGAGGAAATACTGAAGAAGCGTTCCGAGGAACTGTCTGCCGTGAACAAGGAACAGCTTGCCACAATCCTGAATCCGCTGCACGAAAACATCCGACAGATGCGTGAGGCGGTGGAAAAGAGCGACCGCGAACAGACGACGACGATGGAACGACTGGATGCCTCTATCAAGGAGAATCTGAAACAGGCGCAGGAGGTGGGCGAACGTGCCGACAAACTGGCGCAGGCGCTTACCAGCGAAAACAAGACGCAGGGCAACTTCGGTGAACTGCGACTGCGGGCGCTGCTGGAACAGATGCAACTGGAAGAGGGTGTACAGTTTGAGGAACAGGTGACGCTGAAAGACCAACAGGGCAATACGATCAAGGATGAGGAAGACGGCAAGCGCATGATTCCTGACGTGATCCTCCACTTCCCCGATGAGCGCGATATCATCATTGACTCCAAAATGTCGCTCAAGGCTTTTGAGGATTACTATGAGGCTGATACTGACGAGCAGCGTGCCGAGGCACTGCAGCGACATGTCGTATCTGTACGCAATCACGTGAAGGAACTGGCCCACAAGAACTACAGCAGCTACATAGACAAAAATCATCACAAACTGGACTTCGTGGTGATGTATATCTTCAGTGAGAGTGCCCTCCAACTGGCTCTCACCCATGACCCTACGCTATGGAAGGAGGCTTACGACCAAGGCGTGGTGATATCAGGCAGTCAGAATCTCTACATGATGCTCCGTGTGCTGGAGATGACATGGCGACAGGTGCGCCAGGCTGAAAACCAGGAGGAAATCATGAAAGCTGCTGATGAGGTGGTGAATCGCGTACAGATGTTTTATGAGCGCTTCGCTGCCGTGGATGACCAACTGCGCAAGACGCGTGATGCCTTCGACAAGCTGAATACTTCTGCTGCACCTACCGGCACTGGCATTGCTACGGCTGCCCGCAAACTGCTGAAATACGGTGCGCACGAAAATCCGAAGCGCAAGCAGAAACTCCCTCAAGATCCGCTGGCTCTGGAGGATATGGACGACACAGAAGAAAATCATAGCTAAGATATTATCATACAAAAAGGGCATCCCGCGAAGGATGCCCTTTATTGTATCTATATCATCTGCAACAGGTCAGAAGGAATAGGTGAAGCCCATGGCACAATACTCCTTGAACTGCCAATAGCCCAACTTATCATCATAGTTGCCGCCATCATCAAATCTCGGGAATACAAACAAGGTACTGCTGATAAACTTATTAAAGGTGAATGTAAATGTATTTTCCCATTCCAACAGTGTCTTCTTATACGTCGTATAACCATACAGACGCGTCTTCCATTTGATATTATCCATGAGTACCCAAGTGAGGTCGGCAGTGAGCTGCGAACCGAAATCCTCCGTGGAATGATGATTTTCTCCAATGCCGTATCTGGTGGCCAGATACTGACGGTCCACTCGTTTATAGTTGAATGACAGGAAAGAAAGGTTGACGCTACCCGTGAGTTTATGGTTCAGTGCATCCACGGAATAATCAAGACCGAGACCGAGGTTGAGATTGAAAGGCGACATGAAG
This sequence comes from Prevotella sp., assembly GCA_036796635.1. GTDB lineage: Bacteria > Bacteroidota > Bacteroidia > Bacteroidales > Bacteroidaceae > Prevotella. Next base: position 7,951 of record DAIRCP010000053.1, read on the forward strand.
TCGGAGTACACATATTTGTCATTACTCTTCAAGCCCTGCGTGAACTGCGTATAAGCGAGCAGCTGGAGTGTGTAGTACCAATTCTTGTGCGCCTGAATACCCAGTTTACCGGTATATCGCAGGAGGTCATTGTTGGTCTTCGCCTTATGGATGGTATCGTCCCTGGAAGTCTGGAAGCCCAGTTTCATCTCCAGTTTATTCTCCCATTTCAACTTCTGTTTGTTGTTATAATTGGCCTGCAGCACCACCCCGCCTACAATGGAATAGTTGCTCTCGCCGCCCTTGTACCAGTTGTCGGATACATAGTTCTGGATGACCTGCAGATTATAGTCGCCGGCAAAGGTCCAGAAGTTAGGCCGCGTGATGACGAGGGCGGGATAATCAGAAGTGACTATCGGTTCCTCCGTCACGGCTGGTGCATGCTCCACGAAGTCCACCCGCTGCTTGATGGGCTTGGAGATATCCTCACGCAGTTTGCCACTCTTCAGCAGTTTTGTCTCACTGTTGCGCACCAAGTCCGGTCTGTGAAGATACATATACATCATAGCTGCATCCACAGCATCAGCCACCTCATCCTTCCCCTTCAGCGGAGAGTTGAGCCGCAGTTGGCGGTCGGCTGCCGAATGATAAAACGTGAAGGGAGCAAACAGTCGATAGTAACGGCCGTCGTCAGAAGTATGCTGCAGTTCTTCAGCTGCCAGCGTCAGGGAGTCCAGCTTCTGCTTATACAGATTCAGCGAATCCATATATGCAGCCACCAGTTTTCCAGTTGAATCTTTCGTATTTTTGTGCATTCCTGAATGTTGTGCCATGACAGGGACAGCAACCATCAAGAGCAGCAAAAGAAGGTATTTATTCTTCATTTTGATTGCAATTTGGGTGCAAAGATAGGAAATAATAACAAAGAAATATGCTTTTTATATGATAATCTGTGTTAATCAGTAGCTAAAACCAAGTTTTTTTAGTAATTTTGCAACTTGATTTTTATGCATCAACATTAAAATATACATAATTGTGGCAGAAACAAAGTATATCTTCGTCACTGGCGGTGTAGTTTCCTCTTTAGGAAAAGGCATTATATCATCGTCAATCGGTAAGCTCCTGCAAGCAAGAGGTTACAACATCACCATCCAGAAAATGGATCCGTATATCAACATCGATCCAGGTACGCTTAATCCCTATGAACACGGCGAGTGTTACGTCACCGTAGATGGTATGGAGACTGACCTTGACCTGGGACATTACGAGCGTTTTACGGGTATCCAGACTACGCGTGCAAACTCCCTCACCACAGGCCGTATCTACAAGGCCGTGATAGACAAGGAGCGCAGAGGCGACTATCTGGGAAAAACAATTCAGGTGGTGCCTCACATCACCAATGAAATCAAACGCCGTATCAAACTGCTCGGTGAGAAATATCATTATGACTTCGTCATCACTGAAATCGGTGGTACTATCGGTGACATCGAGAGTGCTCCGTTTATGGAGGCCATCCGACAGATGAAATGGGAAATGGGAAAAAACGCCATCAGCGTGCATCTGACTTACATCCCCTATCTGAAGGCTGCAGGCGAACTGAAAACCAAACCTACACAGCACAGCGTGAAGGAACTGCAGAGCGTGGGTATCCAACCGGATGTGCTGGTACTCCGTACTGAAAAGCATCTGGATGACAACATCCGCAAGAAAGTGGCCAGCTTCTGTAATGTGGACTTCGACTGCGTGGTACAGAGTGAGGACCTGCCAAGCATCTATGAGGTGCCTGTGAATATGCAGAATCAGGGACTCGACACTGCCATCCTCCGCAAGATGAACATGGAAGTGGGCGAAAAACCATCACTGGGACCATGGAAGAATTTCCTGGAGCGCCGCAAGAAGGCTACCGAGGAAGTTCACATCGGCCTGGTGGGTAAATATGACCTGCAGGATGCTTACAAGAGTATCCGCGAAAGTCTCTCACAGGCTGGTACTTACAATGACCGCAAGGCCGTGCTGACCTTCATCAACTCAGAAAACCTCACGGAAGAGAATGTGGCTGAGAAAGTGAAGGGCATGGACGGTATCGTAATCTGCCCGGGATTCGGCCAGCGTGGCATAGAGGGCAAAGTGATTGCTGCCCATTACACCCGCACTCACGACATCCCTACCTTCGGTATCTGTCTGGGTATGCAGATGATGGTCATCGAATTTGCACGCAACGTACTGGGCTACAAAGATGCCAACAGTCGTGAGATGGACGAGAAGACTCCGCATAATGTCATCGACATCATGGAGGAGCAGAAGAATATCACCAACATGGGCGGTACGATGCGTCTGGGAGCTTATGACTGTATACTCAAACAGGGTTCACGCGTATTCGACATTTACCAGCAGGAACATATCCAGGAGCGCCACCGCCACCGCTATGAGTTCAATAATGACTTCCAGAAGGAATATGAACGCAACGGCATGATGTGTGTGGGCCGTAACCCGGAAAGTGACTTGGTGGAAATCGTGGAGATTCCATCACTCAAATGGTACATCGGCACGCAGTTCCATCCTGAGTATCAGAGTACGGTACTGAAGCCACATCCTCTCTTCCTCAACTTCGTGAAAGCTTGTATCAAATAACACTTTTACACATAAAAATCCAATATGAATAAGAATACAACGATTGGCTTCGTCCTCATGGCGCTGGTGCTCATCGGCTTCAGCTATTTCAACCAGCCGAACAAAGAGGAACAGGCTGCACAAAAGAAACAAGACAGCATCGCAACCGTGATGAAATCTCAAGCCGCGAAGGCGCATCAGGTTGCTCTGGCTCAGCATAAGGCCGAGGCTCAGGCTGCCGCTCAGGGTGACACGACGGCACTCTTCTACCCTGCCCTCAACGGCAAGAGTACAACGATTGTGCTGCAGAATAAGTATCTGGCTCTTTCGCTCGACACCAAAGGTGGTGTGGTACGCAAGGCTGTGATCAAAAACTTTAAGGACCGTAAGGGTAACAAGAATGTGACGCTCTTCGATGAGAAGGACCAGAACATGAACTTCATGCTCTCCGGCAAGGAAAGCAATATCATCACGAATGATCTGTACTTCACACCTTCACAGGTGACTGACTCTACCGTGACAATGACTGCCATGGCCAACAACGGTGGAAGCATTGCCCTGAAATATACGTTGGGCGGCGACTATCTGCTCCACATGAGCATGACGGTGAAAGGTCTGTCGGGACAGTTTGCTCCCAACATGAAGGAGATGGACATCAACTGGACTGACCACTGCAGACAACAGGAAGCCGGTTTCACTTTTGAGAACAACAACAGCCGCTTGACTTACAAGGAGAACGACGGCAGCACCGACCATCTGAGCGAAAACTCGGAGAAGATAGACGAACCTGCTGATGAAGCACTCGACTGGGTGGCTTTCAAGAATCAGTTCTTCTGCGCCGTGCTTATCTCCAAAGATAATTTCTCCAAAGGCGGTCTGCTCACCAGCGTACCTGAAAAGAAGGGAGGCGGTTACCTCAAGCACTACGAGGCTAAACTCAAGACTGCCTTCGACCCTAACGGCGCGCAGTCTTCCGACTTTGAGATGTATATCGGTCCTAATGACTTCCGTAAGCTCCAGTCTGTAGAGAAAGAGAGCCGCTTCGGCAAGAACCTGGACATGCAGCAGCTCGTATACTTAGGATGGCCACTGTTCCGTATCATCAACAGATGGTTTACGCTCTATGTGTTCGACGGTCTCACTTCTTTAGGCATCAACATGGGTATCGTGCTGATACTGATTACGCTGCTGCTCAAGGCCCTCACTTACCCACTGGTGAAGAAGAGTTATATGAGCAGTGCCAAAATGCGTGTGCTCAAACCGAAACTAGACGAGGCAACCAAGCAATATGACAAACCGGAAGACCAGATGAAGAAGCAACAGGAGATGATGTCACTCTACTCCAAGTATGGTGTGAGTCCGCTCTCCGGCTGTCTGCCGATGCTGATACAGATGCCTATCTGGATTGCCATGTTCAACTTTGTACCTAATGCCATCCAGCTTCGTGGCCAGAGTTTCCTGTGGATTAAGGACCTCTCCACTTACGACCCAATCATAGAATGGAGTACCAACATCTGGGGAATAGGCGACCACCTGTCACTTACCTGTATCCTCTTCTGTGTGGCCAATGTGCTCTACTCCATCATGACCATGCGCCAGCAACGCGACCAGATGGTGGGTCAGCAGGCTGAACAGATGAAGATGATGCAATGGATGATGTACCTCATGCCAGTCATGTTCTTCTTCATGTTCAATGACTACTCTGCCGGTCTGAACTTCTATTACTTCATCAGCTTGTTCTTCAGCGCTGCCATCATGTGGTTGCTCCGTAAGACTACCGATGATGCTAAGTTGCTCGCCATCCTGGAATCCAACTATAAGGAAAACAAAGCTAATCCCAAAAAAATGACTGGACTCGCTGCCCGCCTGGAAGCTATGCAGAAGCAGGCTGCCGAAATGCAGAAGCAGAGAGAGAACCTCAAGAAATAAGTATTATTTCATTTTCACTTTATGAATAAAGTACTCATGATAACTGCCACGTTGCTGATTGCAACGGGCAGTTTATTCGCTCAAGACGTGAATATAGGAAAACAAAACATCAAACTTACCAGCAGACAGATGACTCCGGAGGCTCTCTGGGCCATGGGACGTATCGGCGCTGCTGAAGCATCACCCGACGGTAAACAGATTGTATATCAGACGGGCTATTACAGTGTGAAGGCCAACAAGGGTCATCAGGTGTTGTGCGTGGTTGATGCCAATGGCAAAAACAACCGCCAACTCACTACCAGTAGCAAAAACGAGACGGATGCACACTGGATGAAAAACGGCACCCGCATCTCTTATCTCTCCGACGGTGAGATATGGAGCATGAACGCAGACGGCACTGACCGTCAGCAGCTCTCCCACAGCAATGGCACCATCGAGGGATACCTGCTTGCTCCCAATGAACAGAAGATAATCCTGCTCAAGAGCATCCCGTTTACAGGCAGTATCCAGGCTAATCCTTCTGACCTGCCGAAAGCCAGCGGACGTGTCATCACTGACCTGATGTACCGCCACTGGGACCACTACGTGGAATCTATTCAGCATCCTTTCCTCGCAGATATCACTGCCACCGGCATCACAGAAGGCGTGGATATACTGAAGGATGAACCTTACGAGTGCCCGATGGAACCGTTCGGAGGCATCGAGCAACTGGCATGGAGTCCTGACTCCAAGCAGATTGCTTATACCTGCCGCAAGAAGACTGGCGTGGATTACGCCATTTCCACTGATGCTGATATCTATCTCTATAATATAGGTACGCGCGAGACCAAGAACCTCTGCAAGCAACCGGGTTACGTGGAGCCTAAAATAGATCCTACCCACACCATGGCTGACCAGGCTGTGAACAGTGCTGAGAATATAGAGAAGAATAATCCGGGTTATGACCAGAACCCGCAGTTCTCTCCTGACGGTCGCTATGTGGCATGGAATTCCATGCGTCGCAACGGTTATGAGAGTGACCGCAACCGTCTGTGTGTGTATGACCTGCAGAAAGGTACGAAACAATATGTAACTGAGAAATTCGATTCCAACGTGGATGCATTCTGCTGGGGTAACGACTCTCAGAACCTGTACTTCACCGGTGTATGGCATGCTACCGTGAATATGTACACCACCAATCTCAAGGGCGAGGTACAGCAACTCACTGACGACTGGGCCGACTTTACGTCTATCGCCCGTGCCAACAATGGAAATAAACTACTGGCCATGCGCCAGAGCTTCTCTACACCTGCCGATATCTATATCGTAGACCCAGGCAAGGCTCAGAAGAAAACCATCAAGGGCACTAAGATACAACAGATTACAGCTGAAAACAAGGAAATACTCGACCAACTCTCATTGGGCAAATGCCAGCAGCGCTGGGTAAAGACCTCTGACGGCAAAGATATGCTGGTATGGATTATCCTTCCATCAGACTTCGACGCTACGAAGAAGTACCCTACGCTGCTATACTGCGAGGGTGGTCCTCAGAGTCCGGTAAGTCAGTTCTGGAGTTTCCGCTGGAACATGCAGATGATGGCTGCCAACGGTTATGTCATCGTTGCGCCTAACCGCCGCGGTCTTCCTGGCTTCGGCAGTGAATGGAATGAGGAAATCAGCGGCGACTGGACTGGTCAGTGCATGAAAGACTACCTGTCTGCCATCGATGATGCCTGTCAGAATCTGCCCTTCGTAGACAAGGACAGACTGGGTGCCGTAGGTGCATCGTTCGGCGGTTTCAGTGTCTATTGGTTGGCTGGCCACCATAACAAGCGCTTCAAGGCTTTCATTGCCCATGACGGTGCCTTCAACCTGGAATCTATGTACACGGATACAGAGGAAGACTGGTTCAGCAACTGGGAATACGATGACGCATTCTGGAACAAGAACCAGACAGACCGTGCCCGCAAGACTTATGAATTGAGTCCGCATCGCGCCGTAGATCAGTGGGATACGCCAATACTGGTAATCCATGGTGAGAAAGATTACCGCATCAATTACAATCAGGGTATGGGTGCCTTCAATGCAGCCCGCATGCGTGGCATCCCCGCAGAGATGTTGCTCTTCCCAGATGAGAACCACTGGGTACTGAAACCACAGAATGGTATTCTCTGGCAGCGCACATTCTTCTCCTGGTTGGACAAATGGTTGAAGAAATAACAGTTTGATGGGTGCCCGATTGGACACCCATCAAATATCAACAATGATAAAACAAAACAAAAAATAATGGTAGAAATTATTCAGAAGAAACTGAGCGATTCAGTAGGCGCACGATGGACGGCGCTCTTCATTGTAGCCTTCACCATGATGATGGGCTACTTCATCACCGACGTCATGTCACCACTGGAGGTACTCCTCACTAAATCGGCTGCAGAAGGCGGTCTTGGTTGGACCTCAGATGATTACGGCTTTTTTGCCGGCAGTTACGGACTTATCAATGTATTCCTCCTGATGCTGTTCTTCGGTGGCCTCATCCTTGATAAGATGGGCATCCGCTTCACAGGTATGATGGCATGTACACTGATGGTAATCGGTGTGTGTATCAAGTATTATGGTATCGTAGGTAATTTCGGAGATGCCCGATTCACATTGGCAGCTTTCGATTTCAGTCTGCCTATGTCTGCGGCTGTAGCCAGTCTCGGCTTCGCCATCTTCGGCGTGGGCTGTGAGATATGCGGAATCACCGTAAGCAAAGTCATCACGAAATGGTTTACCGGACATGAACTGGCATTGGCCATGGGTCTCCAGGTAGCACTTGCCCGTCTGGGTACAGCTGCCGCCATGATGGGTTCCCTCCCCTTCGCTAAACTGATGGGCGGTCATATCAGTGCTCCGTTACTCCTTGGCGGTGTACTCCTCATCATCGGTCTGCTCGCCTTTGCCGTTTACACAGTAATGGATAAGAAGCTCGATGCCTCCACAGATGCTGTGGCAGCTCAGGAAGCAGCCCGTGCTGAAGCAGCCGGAGAAGCTGCAACAGAGGAAGATGAAGGATTCCACTTTGCTGATTTGAAATTGATCTTCACGAATCCCGGTTTCTGGCTCATTACCCTCCTCTGCCTGTTGTTCTATAGCGGAGTATTCCCCTTCCTCAAGTTTGCCACGAAACTCATGGTTGCCAACTATGGAGTGGATGAAAGTCTGGCAGGTATTATCCCTGGTCTCATTCCTATGGGTACTATCATCCTCACCCCTGTGTTCGGTATGGTCTATGACAAGATAGGCAAAGGTGCCACCCTCATGCTCATCGGCAGTGTGATGCTCACCATTGTCCACATTATCTTCGCCCTGCACATTGAACCTTACGGATGGTTCGCCGTAATTATCATGCTCGTACTAGGAGTAGCCTTCTCTCTCGTACCCAGTGCCATGTGGCCATCAGTACCGAAGATTATCCCAATGAAACTATTAGGTTCCGCATACGCCATCATCTTCTATATCCAGAACATCGGTCTATCACTGGTTCCTATGTGGATTGGTAAGGTCAACGGCGAGGACCCCTCTTACGCTACGTCCATGTTTATCTTTGCAGGCTTCGGCGCTGCAGCTGTGGTCATCTCCATCATTCTGATTATCACGGATAAGAAGAAGGGATACGGTCTGCAGACTCCGAATATCAAGAAAGAATCCAAATAAAAATCCCTGAAAGGAATAGGTCATCCATAACAGGATAGCCACAAATGAAAGAGGCTCGAGAATGATATCCCGAGCCTCTTTTTATTATCATTAACTTGATGTCGCTACACTTCTGAAACGAATCAATTATTTATCCAAGTTCTTGTCTGTCTGATTATCCTTCACCCAAAGTTTCACAATAGTCTTATTGTCTACCATCTTTATTTCAAAGCCTCCGCCCAGCAGCGACATGATATGGTGCATAAAATCACGGTAAATCTTTATCTCATCTCTTACACCGTCGTAAGTGAGTTGTGTAATGATGAAACTATTCTTTCTGACAGTGATAATCTGTATCTCACCCTGAGGCTCCACTTCCTGGTCCATATGCATCAGAATACTCTCAAACATGCTGTTCATTGCAGCATAATTGTTGCATATGACAATCTCATCAGCTGTATATTCTGTAGTTATGACGGCTTCCTTCATCACATTGAAGTCAAAGTTGCTAATAGAAGTATTCACAAATTCATTCAAGTGCATCTCGTCATTCATATCAAGTTCGGTCTCACTGCCGTAATAAGCGTAAAGGATGAGTTCTTTTACATCATAAGCCACCGTACCGGCAGCATCGTTGATTCCTCGAAGCAGCTCTATCTTCTGGTCCAAATCCATGCCATAGTCATTGCTGTTGGCTATCTGAAGGTAACCATTCATGGCATTGATGGAGTTCATGATATCCATGCGCATTCTCTCCACGTCATCCTTGAATTTGGAATCTGTATACAGACTCAACAGCAAAGGAAGTTCCTGACATATTACATTCAGACACTGCTGCATATTCTTGCTGGCATTCTCCTTTTCCTGCTGACTCATATTGAAATTTGCCTTATTGAAAATTTTCACATAATCATAAATAATGCGGAGTGGTGATTTCAGGTTCTTCTCCAAATCCTTGATAATAGCCCGGCGTACATTCTCAGAGCCTGACAGACGCTGCAGTATATCATCATTCTCTTCATTTTTCTTCTTCAAAGTGGTGATAAACATACGACGGGAACGCAAATAAAGTAATGCTGTGATGACAAGTAACCCACCGAATACAATCAATGTTATCAGACTGTTACGCTCTGCCTTCAACTTATCCTGACTCAACTGCAGGTTATCCATATTCTGTGCCATATCAAGGAGTTCATCCTGCATGACGACATTACGTACTGAATCTCTTACGTCATTATTATTGCGGTAAACCTCAAGTGCCTTCTTTGGATTGCCCATCGACTCATACACGTAGACCTGATAGTCTCTTCCTTCATCTCCCATTTTCTGTGCACACTTCAGAGCCACTGCATAATCCGCATTGAACATGGCCTGATAGTAATCCACAAAATTGAAGAAATAATCGAAAGACTGATCCTGATTATGATTCCTTATATTCTGCAGACTGTCCACCTGTATTTTGAAATCTGCCTGGTCCTTCATAAAATAATAGGCTCTGGCCTTATAGAAAAATACGTTGGCCTTCATCATATCCATTTCTGCATGATTGTAGGCAGAATCAAGACATACCACTGCTTTGGGATATTGCTTCAGCAGAATATAACAGTCTGCCAGTCGGAAAGAAAGATTCACATCTGTCTGATCGCCATTCAGTTGTTGAGCCTTCAGCAAAAATTTCAGTGCCATCTTATGATTATCACGCGCAGTATAGAGCGTGGCCATTGACATGAAATGCTGTGCCATAAACTCACTGGAATGGCGGTCATGCATATCTTTTTCCATACGCTTCAGATTCTGCATGGCAAAGAAATAGCGACCTCTGTTCACCTCAAAGGCAATCAGATTATCCATACTAAGATAATATTCGTGCATCATCTTATGCTGTTCGCAGACCTGCATCAAGGTATCAGTCACTGCATAGAAACCAGCTGAATCCTGTTTCTGGCCATATGCGCTCATCTCCTGTTGAAGTTGAACCAATCTCTGTGTTAACTTGTCGCCGCTTAGCTTGTTTCCGCCTTTTATTCCGGAATCACATCCACATAATACAAACAGAAAAACTAAGGGTACATATAATAAGTAGCATTTCAATGAATTCATAAGACTTTACTTTTGTATAACATAATTCTTTAGACAAAGGTACGGCTTTTCCTACAATGTTCCAAATTTATCTGATACAATATTAACTTTTGAACATAAAAAAAGACTGTTTTATCATTTATGCAACGATGAAACAGCCCTTCACTTGTTATATTTTGAGATTATCTCAGCACTTTCTTCACGATTATCTTCTTGCCATCCGTTTCCTGCCTGATAATGGATAAACCATGATAAGATGACTTCATCTGTCTGCCACCTGCATCATATATGCGACTGCCGGTTACAGCAGTCTGCTGCTGGGCATCCGTCATGGTCTGGCTGATACCTGTAGGATCCACGGAATGTATCAGAATAGTATCCTGTACGATTTCACCGCCCATTCCTGTCAGTTTTATCACCACCTTGTAATCACCTACAACAGTAGCCTTTCCCTTCATCTGAAAATTCTTGTTAGTAAAATCCACCGTCTTGTCCCATCCATCGGGCAGCATATATGACTTTTTCGTACTGTCAGGCAAGATGCTGGCTGTGACCATCACTACCTTGGCATAACGCCACTTGCTATCATAAGATACGGAATCACCCAAATTTACCGTTATTTCTTTGTTGGTATTCAACAGTCGTGGTAACATAGCATCTGGTAGGTAATATCCTAAATGGGGAGGCTGATTGTAAGCACTATTCTGCCAAGCCACTCCCATCCGGTAAGTATGGTCGTGCATCAATGTAGGCATGCGGTATTCAGTAGCAATGGTAGATGGATAGATGGCCAGATGTGCTGAGTCACTGCTATCCCAAAGAATCACTTCTTCACGCCAATCACCCAGAATATCCGCACTTAGGTTTGGAGTTTTCTTCGTGCTGTTGCAGGTAGCTCCTGGTCCTAAATCATATAAGGTAGCAAGGCGTGAACCGCTGGTTGCGCTGGTCAGTGCATCAATGATATTGCCATCCAGTAAAGCATCCTGCAGTGAACTGCCCCAATAGATTCGGAAATTCAGACTCATACCCTTGGTAGATACCACATCGCCCGTAATGGCACTGCGCTGCTGCCGATCATTGGCGGAACTGAACAGAAATCCTCGTTGAGTGCTTAGGAGTTGGGCTGCCATGCCTCTACCATTATCATCAGTGCCCGTTCCACTATGCAATATTTCTCCCGTAGCTGCATCATGAACGTCCCATCCATAGTTGCCAGTACTTTCCTCATGTACATCAAACACTTCCAGACCAGGTCTGTCAGGGTCTAGGTCACTCAGATGAATAGCATCACCATGGCCATAGCCTGTGGCATACTTCAGATATCCGTCATGATCTATGGCACAGGAGCCCCAGATGATTTCATCGCAACCATCACTATCTACATCTGCCACACTCATGTTATGATTGCCGTTTCCGTAAGCCGTCTTACTGCCATTAGTCAGACCAGCGGTATTCTTCGGGTAAGCATTGCCCTTCACATTCCAGTTACTGTCATAGTGCATCGTGCTGGTACTGCTGGTAGAAGCATGAAGCCACTTGGTAGAGAGCTGTTTACCATCGAAATCGACAGCCCAAAGATATGCACGGGTATAGTAGCCACGCACCATCACAGCACTAGGCAACTTGTCCTGACCATCAAGATACGCCACAGCAGCCAAATAACGCTCACTGCGATTGGCATAGTTATCCCCCCAGAAAGATTTGTCGGAAGGATATGTCCCCACCTGATTGAAAGTACCTGCGCGATTAGGATTATACCAGATGGTATGGATGGCAGCTCCCGTTTCACCATTGAATACGGTGAGGTATTCTGGACCACTCATAATATAGCCATTAGATGTACGATAAACCAGCGCGTTATCCTGTGATTTGATAGTAGCATCGGTAGCAGCCTGATTCACGTATACGCCCTTACCATCTATACTTCCCGGTGCAGTCTTACAGATCATCTCTGCTTTTCCATCGCCGTCAAAGTCATATACCAGAAATTGTGTATAGTGTGCTCCTGCACGAATATTCGGTCCCAAATTCACACGCCAGAGTTTTGTACCGTCCAGTTTGTAACAGTCCAGATACACATTGTCAGTCACACCACTCAGGGAGTTGTCCTGTGAGTTGTCTGGATCCCATTTCAGAATAATTTCGTATTTGCCGTCACCATCCACATCACCTACGCTACAATCGTTAGGTGTATATTTGGCAGTGGCAGTAGCCGCTGGTTTATCAAGTGCCACAGAGAGATAACAGTTGGCACTGGGAGTCACGGCAGCAGAGGTATCTACAGCCACGCCATCTACTTTGGTCACTACCTGAAACTTGTCTGAAGTAGTGGCTCCGGAAACCAGCAGATTGGTCTTGTAGAGATTTTGAGAAGAAGTTGTGGCCAAGCTTCCATTCTTCAGTAAATCGAAAGATGTACGGTCCTCATTGTCAGTACCCAAGAATCTCCAGCTCACAAAGATGCCGGAACTCGTTTTCACAGCCACCACTCCCCTGTCTAACTTCTCCATTTGAGAAGCGGGTGTGTTCTGAGCACTCATCTGTCCTGTAGTCATCGCTATCAGGAGTGCAGATAAAAGTAGTTTTTTACTCATTATAGAATTTGTTTAGTCGATTGCAGTAATGCAGTTTTTTATTGTTCACTTGATATTTATTAGTGCGGCAAAATTACAGATATTTTTCCATACGAAAAAATCTTTTCGACTAAAATAATAACAACTATGAACACATTCATCAGCAATCACAGATGATTATCAAAAATTAGGGGTCACACGTTTGACCTCTTGTAATAATTACTTGCCTTTTATTTCTGATGATAGGTCACCAGTCCTTCTAGGGGACTCTTGGCTATGACTCCGATGGTGAAACCTTCCAATTGGGCAGCTTCACGTAATTCCGCAGCATAATGATACCCGATGCTGCCGATGACTCCAATGGGATAATCGGCATGCTGATACTGATGCAGATTGATGCGGAAAAAGGTACGAAAATTGTTCACCACTAAATCACGGAGTGGAAGGCAGTCCAAATGATGGGAAATAAACAGAGAAGCTGATGCCAAATAACGATTAGCTAATGGCTGACGATAGACGCGATTTATCACATCTACTAAGGTCTGATGAGTTTCTTCCTCATAGGCATCACGTAAAGCAGAAGGTAAAGTACCCTTAAAAATACCATTGAGAAAAAGTTTACCCAAAACGGCTCCGCTACCCTCATCACCCAAAATATAGCCCAATGCAGGTGGAGTGCCTGGCATGATACGCTGACCATCATAGTATCCACAGTTGGCGCCAGTACCCAGAATACAGGCTATACCGGACGTGTGCTGACATACGGCTCTGGCAGCCCCCAGCATATCACTGGCTGTCTCTATCTTGTCAGCATGCGGGAATACGCTATGAAGCAAAGCCTTCATCCTACTCTCCTGCTGCACAGTGACGCCACTGCCATAAAAATACACTTCATTTATCTCATAGATATAATCTACAAGTGAAGATTTAAGTATGGTATCTGTGATTTCGGAATCCTTTAGATAGATTGGATTAAGTCCTTGGGTGGAAACTACAGTGAGTTGCTTACGGGCATCCTTTGATGGATGGTCTAGGATGATGACCCAGTCTGTCTTGGTGCTTCCGCTGTCGGCTATAAGTATCATTTGCTTTTGTTTTTATTCTGCAAAAGTAATGAATAAAGCGCACATTAGACTTGCCATTTCACTTAAAAAAGGTAAAAAGGTGAGTCAACTGTGCGATTTACGGGGAAAAGTGAATATCTTTGCAGATACTAAAATGCTATACTGTATGAAAAGAATACTGCTGACGGCTATTGCAATCTTGCTCGTCGTGATGGATGCAAGCGCTGTACTCAAGGAAAAAGACATCGACAACACACTCAAGATTCTGCGTGTAGAACTCACCAACTATAACCGCGAACTCTCCCAACAGATAGAAGCAAAGAAAGAGAGTCGACATGTTATGGCGCGAGAACTGATGGGTGCTATCAACAAAAGTAACCAAAACGCGCTGATGCTCTATTCGCAAAAGCAGGATTATGTTTTCGACCTTACTTATGCCTGTCATCAGGCTACGGAACAGTTTCGAAATTTCAAAAGGGATGAGGCTCCATTCCGCCTCTTTATAGATAAGACAAAAGAGGAGATTACCAGATACGACAGTCTGGTAGTGAGTCTGAAGGAGATGAACACCGAGGGACTAAGTGACTCCACAAAGATTAACAGGAATGTATGTCTGACACTGGCTACCCATATTCGCAATGTGCTGCAGGATAACAAGAGCAACATGCAGGACTTTGAGATGTATTACAATATGACAGAAAAGCATCTGAAGGGACTAAATGATTATGCACAGAAAAGGTATGTGGAGATTCAGACCAATATCTTTGTGAACGGCGGTGATAGTTATTTTGAGATTCTCAAACGGTTTAATCACCAACTGTCACAGACGGAAGAGAGTATCAGTGAGAAATATCAGGTACACAAACATGTGGATTCACAATGGGACAGCCGCATCATCTTCGGTCTGTTTTTCATGCTTCTGATTTACGGTCTACTGGCGGCAGGCGCCAACACCCTCTTCTATCATAAGATTCTACCAAAGAGATTTCAGGGGGATGAATTCAAAAAGAAAAAAGTGTGCATCACCATGGCATCATCAACTGTCACTTTCGCTATTTTCATTGGTGTGTTCCGTGCAGTAACCAACCATAACTTCATTATTATGGCCATCAATCTGCTTGTGGAATATGCATGGTTGCTCAGTGTGATTCTGTTCTCTCTGTTACTCCGCGTAAAAGGTGATCAAATCAAAAATGCTTTCAAAATATACTCTCCACTCATGTTTGTGGGATTCCTGGTCATCGCCTTCCGTATCATTCTGATTCCGAATGAACTGGTAAACCTGATATTTCCACCTATTCTATTATTATGTGCCATCTGGCAATGGTGGGTAATTCAGCGCAACAACAAAAATGTGCCACGGTCAGATATCTTCTATACATTTATGTCACAGGTGATATTTATCGTGTCCATGGTTTGCTCCTGGGTGGGTTACACACTGATGGCTGTGCAGATTCTGATTTGGTGGATTATGCAGTTGGCATGTATCCTCACCATCACTTGTGCACATACTTGGATTAAGCTCTACAGCCGAAAACGGGGCTATGATAAGAAACCTTTATCGGAAACTTGGCTCTTCAGTATCGTAGAAGATGTGCTGCTGCCTGTAGCAGGAGTAGTTTCAGTGATGCTGAGTGTGTACTGGGCTGCAGATGTATTTAATCTGAGTGACCTCTGCTGGATGATATTCAAAAAGCCATATATCGACTTTCCGAACCTGCAGATAAGCATAATCAAACTGTCTATGGTAGTTGTGCTGTGGTATGTATTCTCCTATATCAACAGGACAACGCTAGGCTTGATGCGCATACACTTTATCAAAAAGGATGCACTTACAGCTGCGAGCAAAGAGGTGATGAGCAAAAATGTGATTCAGGTACTGCTTTGGGGTATCTGGTTACTGTTTTCGCTCTCTATCCTACACATCAGCGTGACGTGGCTGATTGCTATCTCCGGCGGTCTATCTACCGGTATCGGTTTTGCATCTAAAGACATCATCGAGAATATCTATTATGGTGCCTCACTGATGACGGGGCGTATGAAAGTGGGTGACTGGATACAGGTGGACGGCACAATGGGCAAGGTGACAAGTATCAGCTACACAAGTACGCTGATAGAGAGTCAGTTTGGCGAAATGATTGCTTTCCAAAACAGTCAACTGTTCACGAAAAATTATAAGAACATGACACGTAATCATGGTTATGTATTGGCTGTGGTACCTTACGGAGTGGCTTACGGCAGTAACCTGAAAGAGGTGATGGGATGGGTGGACAGTGCTGTAAACGACAAGAAAATAGAATGGCTGGAACCAAAGAAAAAGGCGAAGAGCATTGTAGCAGAACTTGGTGACAACAGCGTAAACCTCAAGATGTTTGTCTGGGTGGATGCCGTGAAGAAAAGTTATGTGGTGAGTGATGT
>DAIRCP010000054.1:0-23985 GCA_036796635.1 Prevotella sp.
CGTCTTCTCATCGATGGTGATGAAGGATAGTTTTGCCTTGTACCATTTGTCGGCTGAATCTTCCTCACTGAAGAATATCTCCTTGTAAGGTGCCTTCTTAATGTCGCTGACTTCAAATTCGCCACTGATATAGGATGACATCTCATCCATAATACGCTCCTCCGCCTCGGTGAAACTCAAGGCATCCAGGGCATAAGATTCTGTAACTTTCTTCATTGATCCGTCTTCCTGAGTCTTCTCATAACGGATTTTGCATTCAAACCAAAGTGCTGTTCTACTTCTCATATAATTGTTTGTTAATTTTTTCTCTCGTTTCGTTTATTTTGTCCATCGGATTGGAGTTGTCCCTGTTCACACCTGCCATCTCCTGTTTCTTCTGTTCCGTGATTCGCTCTATCACCTGTGAGGCAATCAACTGACTCTTGGCACCGCTGATGGCCGACTTGCCGGCTATGTTAGCCTGCGCCTTCATCAGTTCTTCGGTCACCTGCTTCGACTTGGCCATAAAAGCCTTCTCATTGGCATTGGCAGACGACTTATTGTATATCTTGGAGAGAATCTTCTCGGCAGCCACGGCATATTGGGTACGGAAGATACTCTCTGCCTTCGCCTCATAGATTCTTTGCTGCTCCATCTGTTTCGGGGTCATCGCGGAGTCTCCGCCCAGCCCCAGTTCGGTCTTCACATTGATACCGTGGTCCATCATCTCCTGGGTGGTCATCTCCTTGGCGGGTTTCACGTATTCCACCTTGACCTTCTCAGGGGTCATCTCTGTATAGACACCCCATCCTATCAACAGGGCTGCGATGACGGCACAACCTATCCAGACGCTTCTGCGTAATTGCTTTTTCAGGTGGATATCACTCAGCATCTCATCCGCCCGTTGATACCTGTCCTCAGGTACCGTTGCGGTGGCCTTGGCGATCACCCGCTTATAGGCAAGCGGCATCTCCACCACGGTAAACAGCTGCTCCATAAGTTTTCCGATGGAATAGATGTCACAACGCTCATCCACCGTGGAATGCGTCAGTACCTCAGGCGCCACATAGTCGGTCATACCCTCGTACAGTTCACGCTGATTGGCCATCATCATAAAAAAGGAACCATGCGCTAATAAATAAGGAGTACTTCCGCCTTTGCGCAACAGGACGGATGTGGGAGAAAAGCATACATGGTAAATACCCTGCTGATGCAACCAGGAAGTGTACTTCAGCAAATCCGTGACAAAATGCTCAATAAAACCGGTCTGCCCGATTTTGGCCGGGTCCTCATGCAGCAGTTCCGCTAAACTGATGAACTGCCCCCGCTCCACAATCAAGTGACGGATACTGCCCACTTCCTCCATCGGAGAGAAATGAAGTTGACTGGTATGCTTCAGAGGCTGATTGGCTTCACAGTTCTTTCTTAAGCTCACATAAAACTTCAAGTCATTGACCAGTGACGGACGGATGTCCACCACATTTTCAAACTTTCCGTCTATCTGTTGCTTATGCAGTACACCAAAGGGCAACTGCGTATATTTACCCGATGCCGTATTGCGTGAATCCAAAAGTTCTTCGTAATTCATCTGCTTCAATTCTTATTGTCGTACAAAAGTACACAATAATTCTGAAAAAAATGCAAGCTCTCTCTTTTTTTTATTCTTTTATATTTCTATTTTTACTTTTTTCTTATTACCTTTGCAACCGATTGTTATAAATTAAACAACATGCCAGAAATATCTGTACGCGGACTGGAGATGCCGGAGTCACCAATCAGGAAACTCGCTCCCCTTGCAGCCGCAGCCAAAAAGAAAGGTACGAAAGTTTATCACCTGAATATTGGACAGCCAGATCTGCCCACTCCTAAGGTAGGCCTAGATGCGCTGAAACATATAGACCGGAACATTTTGGAATATTCTCCTTCACAGGGATATTTAAGCTATCGCGAAAAACTCGTAAACTATTACAAGAAATATAATATTAATGTAACAGCCGACGACATCATCATCACTTCTGGTGGTAGTGAGGCGGTGCTGTTCGCATTCATGTCTTGTCTGAATCCGGGTGATGAGATCATCGTCCCGGAACCGGCTTACGCCAACTATATGGCATTTGCCATCTCCGCTGGTGCCAAGATCCGTACCATCGCCACCACGATAGAGGAGGGTTTCTCCCTGCCTAAGGTGGAAAAGTTCGAGGAACTCATCAATGACCGTACACGTGCCATCATGATCTGCAACCCCAACAACCCTACGGGTTATCTCTACACCCGCAGGGAGATGAACCAGATACGTGACCTGGTGAAGCGCTATGACCTGTATCTCTTCTCCGATGAGGTATATCGTGAATATATCTATACGGGGTCACCTTATATATCAGCCTGCCATCTGGAAGGCATCGAACAGAATGTGATTCTCATCGACTCGGTTTCCAAGCGCTACAGTGAGTGCGGTATCCGTATCGGTGCCCTGATTACCAAGAATGCAGAAGTGCGCAAGGCAGTCATGAAGTTCTGTCAGGCCCGCCTGTCTCCCCCGCTCATCGGACAGATTGTGGCAGAGGCTTCCCTGGATGCACCGGAGGAGTACTACCGTGATGTGTATGATGAATATGTGGAGCGCCGTAAATGTCTGATTGACGGACTCAACCGTATCCCCGGTGTGTATTCTCCTATCCCGATGGGTGCTTTCTATACGGTGGCGAAACTGCCGGTAGACGATGCGGAGAAATTCTGCCGCTGGTGCCTGGAGGAGTTCACGTATGAGGGGGAAACGGTGATGATGGCTCCTGCAGCCGGATTCTACACCACTCCCGATGCCGGTATCAATCAGGTACGTATCGCTTATGTATTAAAGAAGGAAGACCTCACCCGTGCGCTTTTTGTGCTGCGCAAGGCCATCGAGGCTTATCCAGGTAGAACGATGGAGGAATAAATGAACCTTCCTTTATTTTTAGCAAAACGAATCTATTCTAATCAGGGCGACAAACGGAAAGTGAGCCGCCCTGCTATCCATATAGCTACCGTCGGGGTGGCTATCGGTCTTATCGTGATGCTGGTCACGGTCAGTGTCGTATTGGGCTTCAAGCATACCATCCGCAACAAGGTGGTAGGCTTCGGCAGCCATATCCAGGTGCAGAACTTCCTCAGCATGCAGTCTACCGACCCGTATCCCATCTGTATCAACGACAGTATGGTGCGCCGCCTCAAGTCGCTGCCGGGCATCAAGCATGTGGAGCGCTATGCGCAGACTCAGGGTATCCTGAAGACCAACACGGATTTCATGGGCATCATTTTCAAGGGTGTGGCGCAGGAATACGACATGACGTTCCTGCGGGATAACCTGATAGCTGGAAAGATTCCGTCGTTCAGCGACGAGATGAGCGGTTCCAAAGTGCTCATGTCCAAGATGGTGGCCGATCAGCTCCGCCTGAAGGTAGGCGACAAGGTGTTTGCCTATTTCATCGGTAACAATGATGTACGCGCGAGGAGATTCACCATTTCGGGCATCTATGAGACCAATATGACACAGTTCGACCAGAACCTGTGCTTCATCGACTTGTACACGGCCGTGAAACTCAACGGATGGGAACCAGACCAGTGCAGCGGGGCGGAAATGACCGTCAACGACTTCAACCACCTGGATGAGGTGGAACAGAACGTGGTCAACAGCGTCAACCGTACCAGCGACAAATATGGCGATACCTATATGTCGCAGACCATCTATGATGCCTACCCGCAGATATTCACCTGGCTGGGTCTGCTCGATATCAATGTATGGGTCATTCTGGCTCTGATGATATGCGTGGCAGGATTCACCATGATATCCGGTCTGCTCATCATCATCCTGGAACGCACGCAGATGATTGGCGTGCTCAAAGCCCTCGGTGCCACCAACCGCACCATCCGTCACACGTTCCTCTGGTTTGCCACCTTCATCATCGGCCGTGGTCTGATTTGGGGCAACGTCATCGGCATCGGTTTGATTTTATTACAGAAATATACAGGTCTTATCAAGTTGGACGCGCAGACTTACTATGTGAGTACCGCACCGGTGGAAATAAATGTCCCACTCTTCATTTTGCTCAATTTGGTAACTTTAATGGTCTGTATTACCATACTCGTAGCACCTTCCTACCTTATCTCGCACATTCACCCAGCAAAATCGATGAGATACGAGTAAATTTTGCACAAGAAATTTGGAAATGTGCAATAAATAGATTACCTTTGCACAAAATTTTGAATATTGTGCAATGAAAACTTCAATCAGTTTCAATTCGTATATAGAAGAGAGCATCATCAAAAATTGGACTCATGATGCGCTGACAGACTATAAAGGAATTACTCTACAATTTCATGATGTGGCTCGTAAAATTGAGAAGATCCACATCATGTTTGAGAACTGTGGCCTTCAGAAGGGCGACAAAGTGGCAATCTGTGGCAGGAACTCTGCGATGTGGGCAGTGGCATTCCTTGCAACCCTCACTTATGGTGCCGTAGCAGTTCCCATCCTTCACGAATTTCATAATGACCAAATACACAATATCGTCAATCACAGCGAGGCAAAACTACTCTTTGTGGGTGATATCGTGGCCAAACAGATAGATGGTGACCAGATGCCTGATCTGGAAGGTATCTTCTATCTGCCCGACCTGTCGCTCATGGAGTCACGCTCAGAGAAGTTGACGTATGCCCGTGAACATCTGAATCTGATGTTCGGTTCCAAATACCCGAATTCATTCACGCCCAAAGATGTGAAATACCATCACGACATGCCGGAGGAGCTGGCAATGATTAATTATACAAGCGGCACCACCGGCTTTTCCAAAGGTGTGATGCTCCCCTATCGCTCCATCTCCGGCAACTTGGAATTTATCGTCAACAAACTAGGTACCAAGGTACCGTCCAATTCCAATATGCTGAGCATCCTGCCGATGGCACACATGTATGGCATGGCAGTGGAGTTCATTTTTTCCTTCTGCCACGGCTGTCATCTGTTCTTCCTCACCCGTCTTCCGTCTCCGGCTATCATCGCCCAGGCATTTGCCGACGTGAAACCGTCACTGATTGTCAGCGTGCCACTCATTGTAGAGAAGATTATCCGCAAGAAGGTGTTCCCCGTCATACAGTCCAACCGCATGAAACTGCTGCTCAATATGCCTGTCATCTCCAAGAAGGTGAAGGAGCGTATCTGCGAACAGGTGAAAGAGGCTTTCGGTGGTAATGCTTATGAGATTATCGTGGGCGGCGCTCCCCTCAACCAGGAGGTGGAAAGGTTCCTCAAGGATATCGAATTCCCCATCACCGTAGGCTATGGCACCACGGAATGCGCACCGCTCATCAGCTTCGTCAACTATGATGAATTCGTGAACGGCTGCTGTGGCAAACCCGTGGACGGAATGGAAGTGAAGATTCTCAGTCCCAACCCTCGTGAGATAGCCGGCGAGATAGTCACCCGCGGCAGAAACCTGATGCTGGGCTACTATAAGAATGAGGAAGCCACCTACGATGCCATCGACGAAGACGGATGGTACCATACGGGCGACCTTGCCACACTGGATGAGGCCGGCCGCATCTTTATCCGCGGTCGTATCAAGAACATGCTGCTGGGCGCCAGCGGACAGAATATCTATCCGGAAGAGATAGAAGACAAACTCAACTCCATGGCTATGGTCAATGAATGTATCGTGGTACAGCGCGGCGAGAAGATTGTCGCACTGGTTCACCCCGACTATGACGAAGCCAAGAATATGGAATTCACCGATGAAGACATCGAGAACATCATGGAACAGAACCGTGAGGAACTGAATGCTCAACTGCCGGCATACAGCAAAGTTGCCACCATCGAAATCCACAAGGAAGAATTTGAAAAGACTCCTAAGAAGAGTATCAAGAGATATTTATATCGTACAGCATAATAACTTTTTATTCAAAATATGGAAAAAGTTCCGAGTTATAATGCCTTAATCCAGCAGAGTATCATTGACAATTGGGATCTCGATGCACTCACTGACTATAAAGGAATTACATTACAGTATCATGATGTGGCCCGCAAGATAGAAAAGCTGCACATCATGTTTGAAAACAGTGGTGTTGTGAAAGGTGACAAGATTGCCCTCTGCGGACGCAACTCTGCCAACTGGGCCGTGGCTTTTCTGGCAACACTTACCTACGGCGCTGTCGCTGTACCTATTCTGCATGAATTCATGCCTGAACAGATACACAACATCGTCAACCATTGTGAGGCGAAACTGCTCTTCGTGGGCGATGTGGTAGCCACACAGATAGACGGAACTAAAATGCCCGCCTTGGAAGGTATCATCAATATACCCGACTACTCGCTGGCACTGTCCCGCACTGACAAGCTCACGTATGCCCGTGAACACCTCAATGAGATGTTCGGTCAGCGTTATCCCAAGTATTTCAGAAAGGAACACGTACATTACTACATAGAACAGAACGGTGAAGAGCTGGCACTCATCAATTATACCAGCGGTACCACCGGATTCTCCAAAGGTGTGATGATTCCTTTCCGTTCCCTGTGGAGCAACTTCGACTTCGCCTGCCGGGTGATGGGCGCCAACGTCAAACGGGAAGACAGCGTGATCAGCATCCTGCCGATGGCACACATGTATGGCATGTCATTCGAATTCGCTTTCGAGTTCCTCACCGGTGCCCATGTGTTCTATCTCACCCGCGTCCCCTCCCCTGCCATCATCGCACAGGCTTTCGCCGACATCAAACCGGCCATCATCATTGCCGTTCCGCTGGTCATCGAGAAGATTATCCGTAAGAAGGTATTCCCGAAGATTCAGAACAACAAGATGCGCCTGATGCTCAATATGCCGGTCATCCACAAGAAGGTACAACAGAAGATCTGTGAACAGGTGGTAAATGCCTTCGGCGGCAACTTCTATGAGATTATCGTGGGTGGTGCTGCCTTCAATCAGGAGGTGGAACAGTTCCTCAGGCATATCGATTTCCCGTATACCGTGGGCTATGGTGCCACGGAATGTGCGCCTATCATCTGCTACGAGGACTACAAGAACTTCGTTCCGGGTTCCTGCGGCAAGGCTGTGGTACACATGGAGGTGAAGGTGGACAGCATCGACCCGAGAAACATCCCCGGCGAAATTTTGGCCAGAGGACTCAACGTAATGCTGGGCTACTACAAGAATGAGGAGGCTACCGCACAGACACTCGACAAGGAGGGCTGGTATCATACCGGCGACCTGGGCACGATGGACGAAGACGGTAACCTGTTTATCAACGGACGCAGCAAGAATATGCTCCTCAGTGCCAACGGACAGAATATCTACCCCGAGGAGATAGAAGATAAACTGAACTCCATGCCGATGATTGTCGAAAGCGTGGTGGTACAGCGTGACTCCAAACTGGTGGGACTTGTTTATCCCGACTATGAGGAGGCCAAGAATATGAACTTCACCCCGGACGACCTGAAGAACATCATCGAACAGGACCGCCAGCAACTCAATGAGTTACTGCCTGCCTACGAGAAGATCGCTGAAATGGAAATCCAGGAAGAGGAATTTGTCAAGACACCTAAGAAGAGTATCAAGCGATACTTATATCGATAAGTGTAACCAAGTTATTTCATCCAAATCAAAAAAATGAATCCCGGAGATGCTTCACGTATCCCCGGGATTCTGATGTTTATGGTTGGTTTCGTTTGTTTATGCTTCTCCTTCTTTCTTCAGCGGGATGGTCACACTGAATGTAGAGCCTTCTCCCTCTGTAGATTCCACGGATACGTCACCGCCTATCTTATGGGCAAAGTTGGCACACAGCTGCAGACCTAAGCCACTGCCTTCCTCACCGATGGTTCCATTGGTGGTCGACCCGTCACTGAACACATTGCCCAGCCTGTCGGCAGCGATGCCCACACCGTGGTCACGTACACTCACCCTGGCAAAATCACCCTCTTTCGTGGATGATACCTCAATGGAACTGTTTTCGGGACTGAACTTGATGGCATTCGACATGAAGTTACGGATCACCGTCTTCAGCATATCATTGTCGGCGTGTACCTTCAGCGGTTCACCGCTTCCCATATACTTCAGCTCGATGTTCTTGGTCTCTGCGATCATCTTGAAGATATCCACGACACCCGGAATCACCTCGTTCAGGTCAAAGTCCTGGTAGACCACATTCAGTCTGCCCGTCATACTCTTGGTCCATTTCAGCAGGTTGTCCAGCAGGTCATGCGTGTCAGCCACTTCCTTGTTGGCCTTGTCCAGCAAGTCCCATATCTCAGGACCTATCATATCCTTGGTCACAGTATTCACCACCAGGTTCAGCACCATACGGATACTGGCCATAGGCGAACGGAGGTCGTGAGCAATCACGGAATACATTTTATCACGATTTTCTATCGTATTGCGGAGCGCGTTGTTCTGCTCCATGATAATTTTCTTGGCAGCAACAAGCGAAACCTGATGCATCACACGCATCACCAGTTCTTCCTTGTTGAAAGGCTTGGTCAAAAAGTCATTTGCACCCACCTGGAAGCCATGGACCAGATCACTGGGGTTATTTAATGCGGTCAGGAATATAATGGGTATATCCTTGGTTTCATCATCTTTCTTCAGAATAACAGCCGTGTCAAAGCCACTGATATCCGGCATCATCACATCCAGCAATATCAGATGCGGATGTTCACTCTTGGCTTTCTCGATACACTGCTTACCACAGCTGGCTGTGCATACCTGAAATTTCTCATTGCTCAGTAGTATCTTCAAAAGCAAGACATTGCTCGGGACATCATCAACGATTAAAATTTTATAATCGCTGCGGTTTATATTTGATTCTAACGTTTCTGCCATTTTTCTTGATAACTTTAGGTTTTATAGAATACGTTGATAACAACATTTCAATTGTTTAATGCAAATTTAGTATATTATTTCGAAACATCAAAATATATTTGAAAAAAAATACAAAAAGAGCCTTCTAAATATGTCATCATACATATTTGAAGGCTCTTTTTTTACAATATCATGTATTCTTATTTATACTCTGACCAACTCTTAATGTCGATGTCATCCAACTTTACTGTGCAGAATGCGTATATAAATGCACTCGCCAGTCGGCTGTTGGTAATCAGCGGAACGTTCAGGTCGATGGCTGCACGTCTGATTTTATAACCGTTGGTCAACTCGCCTGCTGTAAGGTTCTTTGGTATGTTCACAACCATGTCTATCTCTTTGTGATGGAGCATGTCCAGTGCCTGTGGCTGCATTTCCTCTGACGGCCAGTACACGAGGGTATTGCTGATACCGTTGTCGGTGAGATACTTGGAGGTACCACCTGTGGCAAACAGTTTATATCCGTTTTCCACCAGCATCTTGGCAGCATCCAGCATCTCTGCCTTCTGTTTGGCACCACCGGTAGAGAGCAGGATATTCTTTTTCGGAATACGATGACCTACTGACAGCATGCTCTTGAGCAGTGCCTGATTGGTGTCGTCGCCCAGGCAACCTACCTCACCGGTAGAAGCCATATCCACACCCAGTACTGGGTCGGCTTTCTGCAGACGGTTGAAGGAGAACTGACTGGCCTTGATACCTACGTAATCCAGGTCGAACAGGTTCTTGTTGGGTTTCTCCACCGGCAGACCGAGCATCACCTTGGTAGCCAGTTCGATGAGATTGATCTTCAGTACCTTGCTGACAAACGGGAATGAACGGCTGGCACGCAGGTTACACTCTATCACGAGGATATCGTTCTCGCGCGCCATATATTGGATGTTGAACGGTCCGTTGATATGCAGGGCCTTGGCTATCTGACGACTCACGCGCTTGATGCGGCGCACGGTCTCCACATAGATTTTCTGTGGTGGGAACTGGATGGTGGCATCGCCTGAGTGGACACCGGCGAATTCGATGTGCTCACTGATGGCATACGCCAGAATCTCACCGTCTTTTGCCACGGCATCCATCTCTATCTCCTTGGCATGCTCGATAAACTTGCTCACCACCACCGGGTGATCCTCGCTCACGTTGGCTGCCAACTTCAGGAAGCGCTCCAGCTCTTCCTCATTGGAACATACGTTCATGGCGGCACCGGAGAGCACGTAGGAAGGACGTACCAGTACCGGGAATCCTACACGGTCCACAAACTGGTCGATGTCGTCCATGGAGGTCAGTGCACGCCATTCGGGCTGGTTGATGCCGTTCTCTGTCAGCATGGTAGAGAACTTCGCACGGTCCTCAGCGTTGTCGATGTCCTTGGCTTTGGTACCGAGGATAGGCACATGCTGCTCATCCAGGCGCATAGCCAGGTTGTTTGGAATCTGTCCGCCCGTGGATACAATCACACCGTAAGGACATTCCAGGTCGATGATATCCATCACACGCTCGAAGGTCAACTCATCGAAGTACAGACGGTCGCACATGTCATAGTCGGTCGATACGGTCTCCGGATTGTAATTGATCATCACGGAGCGGTAACCTTCCTTGCGGATGGTGTTCAGCGCCTGCACACCGCACCAGTCGAACTCCACGGAACTACCGATTCGGTAAGCACCGGAACCCAGTACGATGATGGAACGCTTGTCGTTCTCGAATTTGATATCGTGGCTCACACCTGCATACGTGAGGTACAGATAGTTGGTCTGTGCCGGATATTCGGCAGCCAGTGTATCTATCTGCTTCACCACAGGCAGGATGCCGTAACGCTTGCGCAGGTTACGGATTACCAGTGAAGCCTTCGCCATACCGTGTATCTCTGTGTCCAGACCCACGGCACGGGCTATCTGGAAGTCGGTGAATCCATATACTTTGGCCTCTCTCAGCAAGTCCTCGCCGAGATTGTTCACGTTCTTGAGTGCCTTCATTCGTTCATCGATGTCGATGATATGATGCAGTTTCTGCAGGAACCACAGGTCTATCTTGGTCAACTCATGTATCTGGTCGATGGTATAGCCCTTGTGCATGGCCTTGGAGATGATGAACACGCGCTTGTCGGTCGGTTCTCTCAGGGCTGCGTCGATATCCTCGATCTCCAGCTCCTTGTTCTCCACAAATCCGTGCATGCCCTGACCGATCATACGCAGACCTTTCTGGATAGCCTCCTCAAAGTTGCGGCCGATGGCCATCACCTCACCTACTGACTTCATGGATGAACCCAGCTCCTTGTCCACACCGCGGAACTTGCTCAGGTCCCAACGTGGAATCTTGCAGACCACGTAGTCGAGTGCCGGCTCAAAGAAGGCACTGGTGGTCTTGGTCACGGAGTTCTTCAGTTCGAAGAGTCCGTAGCCCATACCCAGTTTGGCTGCCACGAACGCAAGTGGGTAACCGGTAGCCTTGGAGGCAAGCGCTGATGAACGGCTCAGTCGGGCGTTCACCTCTATCACGCGGTAGTCCTCACTCTGCGGGTCGAAGGCATACTGTACGTTACACTCACCCACGATACCGATATGACGGATAATCTTGATGGAGAGCGCACGGAGCTTGTGGTACTCACTGTTGGACAGTGTCTGCGAAGGAGCGATCACGATACTCTCGCCGGTATGGATTCCCAGCGGGTCGAAGTTCTCCATGTTGCAGACCGTGATACAGTTGTCGTATCGGTCGCGCACTACCTCATATTCTATTTCTTTCCAGCCTTTCAGACTTTTCTCCACCAGCACCTGCGGTGAGAAAGAGAAAGCCTTCTCGGCGAGTTTGTCCAGTTCTTCTTCATTGTCACAGAATCCGCTGCCCAGTCCGCCGAGTGCATAAGCCGCACGGATAATCACCGGGTAACCCAGATTCTTGGCAGCCGCACGGGCATGCTCGATGTCCTCGCAAGCCTCACTCTTGATGGTCTTTACATCTATCTCGTTCAACTTTTCCACGAAGAGTTCACGGTCTTCTGTATCCATGATGGCCTGTACCGGCGTACCCAGCACACGTACATGGTGCTTCTCCAGGACACCACTCTTGAAGAGTGCCACGCCGCAGTTCAAAGCAGTCTGTCCGCCGAAGGCGAGCAGGATGCCGTCTGGATGTTCCTTCTCGATCACCCGTTCCACAAAATAAGGTTGGACAGGCAGGAAGTAAATCTGGTCGGCCACGCCTTCAGATGTCTGTACCGTGGCAATATTCGGATTAATCAATACAGTGTAGATACCTTCTTCGCGCAGGGCCTTCAGAGCCTGCGAACCAGAATAATCAAACTCACCGGCTTCACCGATTTTCAAAGCGCCTGAACCAAGGAGCAGGACTTTCTTGATATTTTGATCTTTCATGTTTTGTAATACTATTTAAGCGTTGCCACGAATTTGTCGAACATAAACTCAGTGTCCACAGGACCTGCACAGGCCTCTGGGTGGAACTGAGAAGAGAACCAAGGATTAGTCTGATGGCATACACCCTCATTGCTGCCATCATTCATATTGACGAAGAGTTCACGCCAGTCAGCGCCCAGGGTCTTGGCATCCACGGCATAACCGTGATTCTGACTGGTGATGTAACAACGGTCTGTACCAACCTCACGGACAGGCTGATTATGACTGCGGTGACCATACTTCAGTTTATAGATGGTAGCGCCGCCTGCCTTGGCGAGCAGTTGGTTACCCATACAGATACCGCAGATAGGTTTGCGGCTCTGTGACATCTGCTTGCGGATGATGTTCACAGCATCCTCACACACGTCAGGGTCACCTGGGCCATTGGCGAGGAACAGTCCGTCGAACGCCATGTCGGTATAGTCATAATTCCAGGGAACACGGATTACCTCCACCCCACGTTTAATCAGACAGCGGATAATATTGTTCTTCACACCACAGTCCACGAGCACCACTTTCTTGCCGGCACCCTCATTGTATCGGATGATCTCCTTGCAACTTACCTTGTCAACGAAGTTGATGCCCTCATAATCTGCAGTGGGAATATTGTCGGGCTCATCGTCAAAGAGGATTTTGCCCATCATCACACCATGCTCGCGCAGCACCTTGGTCAACTGTCGGGTGTCGATGCCCGTAATTCCAGGTACATGTTCGCGCTTCAGCCAGTCAGCCAGACTCTCGTTGGCATTCCAGTGACTGTACTGCTCACTGTAGTCAGCCACGATAATGGCCGAAGGATAGATTTTGTCGCTCTCCATGAAAGTGGCGATGCCGTTGGGCTCTACCGTGAATGGAGGAACGCCATAGTTACCTACCAGTGGATAAGTAAGCGTCATGAGCTGTCCTGCATACGAGGGGTCTGTTAGCGATTCAGGATAACCCATCATGGCTGTGTTGAATACCACTTCTCCAGCTACGGGTTGGTCGTAGCCGAAAGATTTTCCGTGAAATTTTGTTCCGTCTTCCAGAACCAGTGTTACATTCTTCATTTGCCTTATAATAAAAGTCTATTAGTCTCTAGAATTTAGTTTCGTATTGGTATACCTTTTCGTAATAGCTCACAAAAGCCTCGTTCACCAGTTTCATTCCGCCCGGTGTCGGGAAGTCACCTGTGAAATACCAGTCACCCTTGTGTTTCGGACATGCTGCGTGCAGTCCTTCTATACTCTGATATACGATTTCTATCGGAGTGGTCACGCCTTCCGGTCGCAACAGCTCCACCATTTTTGTGTTCAGTTCATCCACCGTAAACGGCTTATACAAGTTCTTGACGATACATTGCATCTCGGTCTTCGGTTTCTGGAGTTCCTCCAGACAGTTCTTGTAGGTATCATCTATCAACTTGTACATACCGCGGTCCTTCAGCAGGGCGATGCAGGCACGGAAAGCGATAAACTCCTCCAGGTGCGCCATGTCGATACCGTAATAATCCGGATAGCGTATCTGCGGTGAGGAACTCACGATGATCAACTTCTTGGGATGCAGACGCACCAATATCTTGATGATACTCTTCTTCAGGGTCGTACCTCTCACGATGCTGTCGTCTATGATGACGAGGTTGTCCACATCCGGTTTCAGCACTTCATAAGTGATGTCATACACATGCGAAGCAAGATCATTGCGCGAATTGCCCTCTGTAATAAAGGTTCTCAGTTTGATATCCTTCCATGCCACCTTCTCAGAGCGCACATACTGACCTAAGATCTCTGCCAGTTCCTCATGTGAAGGGGTGTGGTCAAGTGTCTCTATCTGCTTGATTTTCTGCTCGTTCAGATAGCGTTTGAATCCGCCGAGCATACCATAGTAAGCCACTTCCGCGGTATTCGGGATAAACGAGAATACGGTGTGTGCCACATCATAGTCGATGGACTTCAGTATCGTGCCGGTCAACTGCTCTCCCAGTTTCTTGCGCTCCAGATAAATGTCACGGTCACTGCCGCGACTGAAGTAGATACGCTCGAAAGAACAGGCTGAGTCACCGCGCTGCTCCAGGATGCGCTCCAGGGCACATTCGCCGTTGCTGCGCACAATCAGAGCCTCACCCGGCTTCAGTTCGCAAATATCGCCGCATTCCAGATCAAAGGTGGTCTGCAATACAGGTCGCTCACTGGCGACTGCCACGATCTCATCGTTCTTATAGTAGAAGGCAGGGCGAATTCCCCACGGGTCACGCATGGTAAACATCTCACCGCTACCCGTCAGTCCGCATACCACATAACCGCCGTCGAAGTCAGGCATGGTGGTCTTCAGCACATTGCTCACCTGTATGTGTGAGTCTATATAATTGGTGATGTCAAGACCTTCCAGTCCTTTTTCCTTCGCTTCCACGAAGTTGCGCTCCACCTCACGGTCCAGTCTGTGTCCCATCCACTCCAGCATGATATAACTGTCGCTGTAGATGCGCGGGCACTGCCCCTGGTCCGTAATCTTCTCGAATATCTCATCGATATTGGTCATGTTGAAGTTTCCGCAGAGACAGAGGTTCTTTGCCTTCCAGTTGTTGCGGCGCAGGAATGGATGCACATATTGCAGTCCGCTCTTACCTGTCGTGGAATAGCGCAGGTGTCCCATATACATCTCCCCGGCAAAGGGCAGGTTCTTCCGGGCAAAGTCAGCATCAGCCATCTGGTCAGGAGTAAGACCCTCGTAATTTTTGGAAAGTCTGCCGAATATCTCGGTGATGGCGTTGGCGCCTTCCGCTTTTTCACGGAACATATACTCATTACCAGGTTCGGTATGAAGTTTTACGCTGGCGATGCCGGCACCTTCCTGTCCACGGTTATGCTGTTTCTCCATCATCAGATAGAGTTTGTTCAGGGCATACGTCCATGTTCCATATTTACGTTGATAGTACTCAAGTGGTTTCAGTAGGCGTATCATCGCCACTCCACACTCATGCTTCAGTTGCTCCATTCTGTATTATCCTTAATTTGGGTCGATTTATATTCTTTGAAGTTTTTGAAAAAGGGCGGACACGAATGCCCGCCCAATATAGAATATCATTCCACCGTTACGCTCTTAGCGAGGTTACGTGGCTGATCTACATCCTTACCTTTGCAAACAGCAATATGATAAGCCAGCAATTGCAGCGGGATAGTAGCCAGAAGCGGTTCCAGACATTCGATGGTCACCGGCAACTCTATCACCTCGTCAGCTATCCTGCTGATGGTGTCGTCGCCTTCGGTCACCAGTGCTATCACCTTGCCTTTCCGGGCTTTCACCTCTTGTATATTGCTGAGCACCTTCTCATACATGGCGTTGTGAGTGGCTATCACCACCACCGGCATGTCGCTGTCGATGAGGGCAATCGGCCCGTGCTTCATTTCTGCCGCAGGATACCCCTCCGCATGTATGTAACTGATTTCCTTGAGCTTCAGTGCACCTTCCATGGCTACGGGATAACTGTATCCTCTGCCCAGGTAGAGGAAGTTACGCGCGTAAGTAAAGGTACGGCTCAGGTCTGTTATTCTGTTGTTCAGTTTGAGCACTTTCTTCATCTTGCTCGGAATCTCATGGAGTTCCTTCACAATTTCCAGATAGTCCTCATTCTTGATGGTTCCCTTCTCCTTGGCGAGTGCGAGTGCCAGCATGGTGAGCACCGTCACCTGACCTGTAAAGGCCTTGGTGGAAGCCACACCGATTTCTGGTCCCACATGGATATAGGAACCGGTATTGGTAGCGCGCGGGATGCTGCTGCCGATGGCATTGCAGATACCATAGATGAAGGCGCCGTGCTCCTTGGCGAGCTTCACGGCAGCCAATGTGTCGGCGGTCTCACCGCTCTGTGAAATGGCAATCACCACGTCATCACTGTGGATCACCGGATTGCGATAACGGAACTCCGATGCATATTCCACTTCCACCGGGATGCGGCAGAAGCTCTCCAGTATCTGTTTGCCGATAAGTCCGGCATGCCAGGAAGTACCGCAGGCGACGATGATGATACGCTTGGCAGCCAACAGCTGCTTCTTGTAATCTATCACGGCGCTCAGCACCACATTGTCAGTATCCACATTCACACGTCCGCGCATACAGTTGGTCAGGCATTCGGGCTGCTCGAAGATTTCCTTCAGCATGAAGTGCGGGTAACCGCCTTTGTCCAACTGTCCCAGATTGATGTCCACGGTCTGAACCTCAGGGTTCAGCTTGCGGTTCTGGATGTTCACCACCTTGAGTTCCTCACCCAGGGTGAGCACGGCGATGTTACCGTCTTCCAGATACACCACCTTGTCGGTATATTCCACGATAGGACTGGCGTCAGAACCCAGGAAGAATTCATTCTCGCCGATACCTACTACCAGTGGACTCTGCTTGCGGGCAGCAATGATCTGGTTAGGGTTGCGCTTGTCCAGAATGGCAATC
This sequence comes from Prevotella sp., assembly GCA_036796635.1. Classification (GTDB taxonomy): domain Bacteria; phylum Bacteroidota; class Bacteroidia; order Bacteroidales; family Bacteroidaceae; genus Prevotella. The sequence continues at coordinate 16,691 of DAIRCP010000054.1, forward strand.
GCGTATGCGCCGATTACCTCATGGAGAGCCAACTGCACGGCAGTGAGCAGATCCAGGTTCTTGCGCTCCTGGATATATTCTATCAGTTGTACCAACACCTCGGTATCCGTATCAGAACGGAAAGTCATGCCCTGTGCCATCAGTTTCGACTTGATGCTGGCATAATTTTCGATGATACCATTATGGATGATGGCCAGATTCTTCGATTGAGAATAATGAGGGTGAGCATTCACGGAAGATGGTTCTCCGTGAGTGGCCCAACGGGTATGGGCGATACCGATATGACCGCTTACGTTCTTGTCGCCGCAATAAGTCACAAGGTCATCCACCCTGCCCTTTGTTTTATACACATTCAGACTGTCGTCCTCATTAATGAGGGCCACGCCGGCACTGTCATATCCGCGATATTCCAGTCTGTGTAACCCCTTGATCAGAATGGGGAAGGCATCTTTCATGCCGATATAACCTACAATTCCACACATAGTGCTACTCCTTAAAAAATTATTTATTAAGAATATTATACAGCAGTGAAGTCAGTGAGATCAGAATAGATGTAGCAGAGAACCAGAGGGTAGTCATGCTACCTACACTTGAGTTCTGAGCTTTCACCTTATTTGGTGTAACCATCACTACGTCATTCTGCTGTAGATAATAATAAGGTGAATTAATCAAATTGGCGTCATTCAGATTCAGTTCGTGGATCGACTTCTTACCGGTGGCATCCTCACGGATGAGCTTCACGTTGTTACGCATACCGTAGATAGTCAGGTCGCCTGCCAGCGCGAGTGCCTCGAGGATACTGATTTTCTCATTACCCACCGTGTACATACCCGGGTGACTTACTTCACCGATGACGGAGATTTTATAGTTTGTCATTCTCACAGTCACGATAGGATTCTCCTTCGCGTTCATGTAAGGTTTGATTTTCGCTTTGATCATTTTCTCGGCTTCCGACTTGGTCAGACCGCCCACATGCAGATTACCTACGATCGGGAAATCCACGTTACCCTCATTGTCCACCAGGTAACTCTGCAGCAGTGCCTGTGAATAGGAACTGCGCTGTCCTTGTGTCATTGGGGTAGGCACCGTCATATTGAAAGGTATAGCGGCATCCGCATCGGTCGTACTCACCGTGATGGTCAGCACGTCCTTCGGCATGATTCTGGCATCATATAAAACTTTGGAAGAGTCGAGGTTTATTGAATCGCTATTTTGGAAATAAGCTACATTCTTAGTGCTGGAACAACTGCCAAACACCATGATTAATGTCGCCACAACTACTGGCAAAATGAGTTTCTTTATAGTATTCATCTCAAACGTTTTGTGATTATTGGATGCAAAATTACACTAAATTTTCCAATCTAACAAGAAAAAGGGAAAGAAAAAAGAGACAAATGAATTTTTCCTTGATGTGAATACGTGATTTCACTAAAAATCATCGCTGACGGCGATTTCCAGGATACGCTGAGTACAGGATGTGACGGCAGCGGATGCAGCCACGCGACGTCCCACCAGCCAGAGGATGTCACCCTGTGCACCGGTCATCACCAACTGGCGCTGCTTCTCGGGATAGGACACTTTCCTGTCGGTGAGATAATCGCTCACCAGACAACTGCCCTTCATGCCGAACGGCTGAAAGCGGTCACCTGTTGCCGTCGGGCGCACGGTCAGCGGGAACCGCACCTTGTCGGCATCCACCGTGATGCAGGTAGGCTGCTTGCTGACGGTCACCTCATCCTTCGCGACAATTCGGAATTTGATTGTTCGGTTTTTATCCGCCTCGGGCTGATAGATATAGGTACCTGTCTCGGGGATGCGCAGGGGCGAGGACGGATGGAAATGCGGGGCTATCACCAACTGACTTCTGTCCAGGCTCAACTCATGGGTCTTGCTGGCATAGTGTGTACCCGTCGGGGCATCCAGATGCTGAAAGATCTGTTCCGCCTGGTCGGGCGTAAATTGATAGTCCTTGAGTATTTCAAACAAAATGCTCTCATTCGTAAGTTTCTCTTTATCAATGGTTACCATCCCATTTGATAAAGTGTTGGTGCAGCGTTCTTTCGCCTCCTTGACGGCGGTATCATAGATAGCTGCGGCATCCGCCAGTCTGCTGGCTGTAAGCAGGATGGACTCAGCCACACTGGGATTGATCTGCTGGAGCAGCGGGAGCACCTGCAACCGTATCTGGTTGCGATGCACATCGGGTATCAGGTTGGTACTGTCTGTCACGTAGTCCTGTCCGCGATTTTGCATCCACGCCTCTATCTCTTTTCTGCTCACGCAGAGCAGCGGGCGCAACACATGTCCGTTGCGGGGCTGAATACCGCACAGACCGTGGATTCCGGTTCCCCGCACCAGATTGAGCAACACCGTTTCCACACTGTCATCCCGATGGTGGGCCACGCAGATGCCATCGGCAGGAATGTCCTTCAACAACTGTTCGAACCAGTGATAACGCAGTTCGCGTGCCGCCATCTCGATGCTCACATGATGGAGGGCAGCATATTCCTGCGTATCGAAATGGATGCGGTGCAAAGGCACCTGATGGCGGTTACAGAGCGCCACCACGAAAGCCTCGTCACGGTCGGACTCCGCACCGCGCAGGCGGAAATTACAATGGGCTGCCTCTACGCGGTAGCCCAACTGTAATAGTATTAATAACAAACAGACACTATCAGCCCCTCCGCTCAAGGCAACCACATACCTACCCTCTTTCGTGAGGAGACCATGCTGCCGGATATACGCTGATACTGTCTGTTCGATGTTCATCTTATTCTACGTAAAGCACCAGTCCCTTCAGGTATTCGCCCTCGGGATGGTAGATGTTGATAGGATGGTCGGCAGGCTGATGCAGCTGATGCAGGATACGCACTTTGCGGTGTGCCTGAGCAGCAGCCGTAAACACGGCATTGCGGAAGTTATCCTTGGTCACCACCTGTGAACAGGAGAAAGTGAAGAGGATACCGCCCGACTTGATCTTCTCGAAAGCCTTGTTGTTCAGTCGCGTATAACCCTTCAGTGCATTATGGAGGGCAGCCCTGTGCTTGGCAAAGGCAGGCGGGTCTAGGATGATGAGGTCATACTGGTCGCCCGACTGTTCCAGATACTTGAATGCATCTTCACAGAAAGCCTCATGACGCTTGTCACCCGGGAAGTTGAGCTCCACATTCTGACGGGTAAGCTCGATAGCCTTTTCCGAACTGTCCACAGAGTGTACCAGTTCAGCACCGCCGCGCATGGCATAGAATGAGAAACCGCCTGTATAGCAGAACATGTTGAGCACCTTCTTGCCTTTGGCGAAGCGCTCCAGGAGCGAACGGTTCTCACGCTGGTCCACGAAGAAACCAGTCTTCTGACCGCGCAGCCAGTCCACATGGAACTTCAGACCGTTTTCCACCGCCGTATTATCCTCGCTGCCGCCGTACAGGAAACCGTTTTCCTGTCCCAGGTCAGCCTTGAAGGGAAGTGTCGTCTCACTCTTGTAGAACACATTTTCCACACGGTTGCCCATCACCTCCACCAGGTTGCGGGCAATCGCCTCACGACATACATGCATGCCCACGCTGTGAGCCTGCATCACAGCCGTCTTGCCATACACATCCACCACCAGACCGGGCAGCAGGTCACCCTCGCCGTGTACCAGTCGGTAGGTATTGTTATTGGGATTGTCGGCGATGCCGATGGACAGACGCATGCGAAGAGCCGACTGCAGACGTTCACGCCAGAAATCGTCATCGATGGTGATGTCACTGAATGAGAGCACACGCACGGCGATACTGCCAATCTGGAAATGACCCACAGCGATAAACTGACCGCCGGCAGTGATGACCTTCACGATTTCGCCCTCCTCTATCCCTTCATCAGCATGATGGATAGCACCGGAAAACACCCAGGGATGAAAACGGAGAAGACTCTCCTCCTTACCCTTCTTCAGATATATATTCTTATACGCACTCATATTGTTATTTCCTTGAATTCGTTATTTTTCCACTTCTTGCTCCTGCTCCACTTCCACAGGCACCTCCACCTCTTCCGGCACGATGTTCAAATCATAATCACCAGTAGTAGACAGACGGAGAATCTCCTCGTACAGCATGATGCAGGCCCAGGCATCCGTGGCAGCATACCGCTTCTGCTTCTCGTTCAGCACATCCGCCTCCCAGTTGGTCAGTCGCTCGCGCTTACTGATACGCAGTCCGAACAGGTTGGCATACAACTTCTGCAGACTCATGTCCTCTATGCCCAACTGCTTCACGAAAGATTGCAATTCAACAAATCGGCCCGGCTTAAATTCCGCCACCTTATGCAATGAATTGAGGTCATCGTGCCAGGAAAGACCGATCTTCGGCACGGTAGTATCCTCCAGTAATCTGATGATAGCCGGCGTCATACCCGTATGATTCAGTCGGAACAGGAAACACACTTCACGGCTGGACACCTGAAGTAAAGACACATGATAGTTGAGCCCTTTGCGAAAAGCAGGTCTCGTCTCCGTATCAACCCCCAAAATTGGTTGCGACAGGAGATAATCTACAGCCCGTTCAGCTTCTGAATCACTAAGTACCACCACGATTCTTCCTTCAAATAACACCCGGGGAAGATCGCCAATTGTGTGCTTATCAAACTTGTTATATATTACTTTTTTCATTTAAATATTGAATTCCGGGTGCAAAATTACAAAAAAATAACGATTAAATGTCCATTTCCCCGTTTTTATTGTAAAATTAGGCAGAAATAACCGGAAACACTATTTCCATATCAGCGGCAGCGCATAGAAGAGATATTCATTGATATCGCCATAGTAATGCACTCCACCTTCCTTCATGGAAAAAAATACGATTTACTGATAATGCTTGATATATCCAGTGGGTCATCATCTTACACAACTGTGAACCGCAGTATATGCCACAGTTACAGCAGATGCTGGGCGGTTATGACAATGTCGTGCTCAAGCCGCTCGACAATGATAACAAGACGCCATCGTCTCCCCGAAACTACGGCGTAACATGCTGTACGGCGCCCTACATAGGCTATCTCGACGGGGATGACATCTATTATCCCGATTGCCTGGAAGTGGCTGTAAGAGAGGCGGAAAGGACACAGTCACAGGTGGTCACTTTCCGACGCGTGTTCCAGACCGAAAACGGGGAGCCCAGTCCTGTCCAGTCCAAGATGCTATGGAACCTTACCGACCCATGCGTGATTGTAGAAGATGCCAAAGAAGACGAGAATAAGATGTTTACATCCATTGACGGTTTCGTCACCTCACGTCTCTTTGAACGGAAATTCCTCATCGACAAAGGCATCACTTTCGATGAAACCATAGGGATGGCAGAAGATATGTATTATTCACTGCTTACTATCGCTCAGGCAAAGCGTACGTGCTACCTGACACAGTTAGTAGGCTATATATATGTCATCAACAGCGGCTCGCTTGTGCAGACATGGGACAAAGACGGCGATACCCTCGTATCTTATGCCAAAGGTTTCAAGAAAATAATTGATACAGCACTCGACTTCGGATTTGACATGCAGATGTCAAGGATTACTTCTTCCATTACTTCTATGTCGGCGGCAAGCAGCAAGCAGAGTTCTCCGCCCCATTCACCTCATTCTTCCTACAGCAAGCCAAGAAAGATTATTACGGCATCATGCTCTCTGCCCTAGCCGACAGAGACATCGACCAGATAGCAGCAGTCACCACCATTCAGGTAGTGGAGGCATTCCATGCCCTCAGAGACAAGTGGAAGGAGATGGTAGCACAGCTGCGCACAGATGGTAACAGCAGTCGTGCCGACGAAGTAGAGCAGATACTTGAAGGCGGTTTTGATGAACCAATCGCAAAGAAGCTATGGCCGAAGCTAAAACATATCGTTGCCTTCGGTGCAGGAGAGCTTTACGAATCATGTAGAGATATGAAACAGTTTACGGGAGACATACCGCATAATCACGGTTATTATTTCACGGAAGAAGCCATTTTCGGCAAGGCGATAGCCGATGGCAGCGATCTCTTTGAGTGCATCCGCGGCAACAACTTCTATGAGCTCATACCCATCCAGGAGGATGACAATGCAGCCACAGTCCGTTTCAGTGAGTCTCACATAGGCGAACCTTATCAGTTAGTAGTCACCAACCGTGCCGGCTTATACCGTTACGTCACCGACCATATCGTCTGCCCCAAAGAGATTAGTCCGACGCACATACAGTTCACGATCTATTAGCACATTTATAAAGGAAGCTCCCCCTATGCTGCAATCTCTAGCAGCATAGGGGGAGCTATATTAAATAATATTTAACTCTGTTCTATCACATTGATTATTGGAGTTTCGTAGAAGGTGAATTCAAAATGGCTTATTCTCTTATTTAGTTTTCTTAAAGTCTTCTCTATTTACGAAAATTGAAACGATAGAAACAAGACTCGATAGTCCAAAGAATCCAGCAAACCACGGATGATTTAAATAAAGAGCAAAACCAGCCAAACCAATGAATACGATTATTGATAAGAAAGCGAAAAGCATACCGAAGAAATTCATTCGTCCCGTTCTACTTTCTGCATTACTAATTATTTTCAATTTTTTCATGTCCGTCAAATGTCGATGCTCCTGTTCTTTCTTTGAAACATCTATTAAGAAATCCACTAGTTGTGGATCAATTTCTTTATATTTAGCAAGTTCCTCCGGTGAAGGTAAAGAACTGTCATCTACAGTAACCGTTTGCTCTAATTGATTGCCAATACCATTACTCGTTGACACCTGAGTTTCTTTTCGTTTGATAGACTGTTTAGACATTTCCAAGTATTATTTTGTTGAAGCTATTTTGGACATCTCCTCCGATTTTTTTACTATCTGACCGTAAATGATCCAAATCTGACTTATGGTCATCAAATATCTCACGGCGAATTTCCTTTACAGAATCAGATTCCGCATTATAAACTCCCGATGCAGCATCACGAAACGTTTTTGCTCCATTAGTTATAAAATGCATAATATCATTGATTTTGCACATAATTTAAGTCCCCATTATTATAATTCAGTTGCAAAATTAAAGAATAAATTAGTAAGAAGCAATATTTTTATGTTAAATATGCATATTAGAATTCAAAAACTCCCAATATGCCACAAGAGATTGCAGGTTAGAGGGAGTTTCATTTATCAAAATATCGAAAGACGCAATAACATCATTATATCAAATTATACTATCATATCAATAACCAAACCGCGGAATGCACCCCAAAACATATTTGCATAGCGCATCAGCGCGCGCAACACACTCAGTCGGACCTATGAATGTCCGAA
>DAIRCP010000055.1:0-21778 GCA_036796635.1 Prevotella sp.
GTAACAGGTGACTATTACGTATTCAACAAAAATACTTATAACAGAGAGTCTGCTCTCGCCAACCGTCTGCATGGTGTAGGCGAATCCAGCGAGCGCGAGATGGCCAGCAACAACAACGAGGAGGAGGAACTCCCGATGGCAAATGCATCCAGTGCGACATTGGGCGACATCCATTTCCACAAGGTTAGCGCTGGCGAGACATTGTCATCCATCGCCCGAAAGCGTGGTACTACCATTGACGAGCTCTGTAAGCTCAACCATATCGGTAAGACCATACACCTGAGACCCGGACAGATTTTAAAATACAACTAATAACTATAAACTAACCCCGAAACAATTAAAAACAATGAATAAAAAAGCAGCCCTACTAGCTCTGTTGATTTTTGCGACCTCTGCCAATGCATCCTTTGCAAAAGGTAGAAGAGACAAGACACAGAATACGATAGAAGCTAATTACAGAGAAATAGACAATTACGACTTTTTATACAGCAACGAGAATTCATCATTCAGCAATGCGATGACTAATGACATCGTGGATGAAGCTTTTACCCATCTGGGAGCCCGCTACCAAAGCGGATGCAAAGGCCCTTACGCATTTGACTGCTCAGGATTCACAAGTTACGTATTTGGACTGAACAATTTTAATATCGGCAATTCTTCCCGCGCTCAGTACGCACAGAATTTACCCATATCCCGTTCAGAGATGCATCGCGGTGACTTGGTATTCTTTTCCAGTCCGAGTTCCGGCAACGGTGTAGGTCATGTAGGCATCGTAGTGGATGTCAATGGGAACGGCACATTCAATTTCATTCACGCCAGTACCAGTCAGGGAGTGACCATCAGCAGTTCTTCAGATGGTTATTATTCCAATCATTATATTGGCGCACGTCGTGTATTGCAAACCGTATCTGAATAAAAGAGAAATATATATAATATAAGGAGGCAGGTTACAAAAGTAACCTGCTTTTTTCGTTTTCACCACGATTCTGTTAAAATCGTATGAAGATAATTAAAATTTATTCGATATTATTTTAATAATTGAGAAAAATTGTTTATTTTTGCACACGTAATTAAATAATTTTTTATTTAAAAGAACAGTTATGCTGAAGAAATTCGTGTTTTTACTACTTTCATTAGTATGTATCCAGGTAGCCACAGCACAGGTTACCACCTCAGGCATCAACGGTAAAGTCACTTCTAATGGCGAAGACGTCATCGGTGCTACCGTTCAAGCAGTTCACCAACCTACCGGTACGCGTTATGCTGCCGTAACCAACACAAAGGGTCGCTACAACATCCAAGGTATGCGTGTAGGAGGTCCTTATCAAATCACGATCTCATACGTAGGTCACAAATCAAAAGTTTTAAGCAAAGTAAACCTTTCCTTAGGTGATGATGCATCTTACGATGTTGACCTGGAAGAGGATGCTAAGCAACTGGGAGAAATCACTGTTACAGGTAACAAGAAATCTTTCGGTGGTTCTGGCGCATCTACCAATTTCAAGTTGGCTAAGATTGAGAGTGCTCCAACTATCGACCGCAACATCTACGATGTAGCTAAGTTGTCTCCACTGGTAAATGTCAGCAAAATAGGTGGTATCTCCATCGCAGGATCCAACAACCGTTACAATTCATTCCAGATTGACGGTATCGTCAGTAACGACGTATTCGGACTTGCAAGTTCAGGTACCAACGGCGGTCAGACTGATGCTAACCCAATCTCCATGGAGGCTATCCAGGAATTGCAGGTCGTAGCATCTCCATTTGACGTACGTCAGGGTGGTTTCACTGGTGGTGGTATCAATGCCATCACAAAGTCTGGTACGAACACTTTCCATGCTAGCGTTTACGGTTACTACACCAATGAGAATCTCTATGGTCGTTACAACCAACTTAAGGACGAAACCGCTATGCTCGGTGACCAAAGCACCAAGACTTGGGGTGTATCTCTCGCCGGTCCATTGGTTAAGGACAAATTGTTCTTCTACACCAACCTGGAATACAAAAAGAACACCTATCCTACATCCAGTTACAACCCTGGCTATCTGGCAGACTACGTAACAGAAAATGAAGCTAACACGATTATCAACACTTACAAGAAATACACAGGTAATAATGAAACTTACGGTGTACAGGATATCGACACACGTAGTACCAGTTTCCTGGCTCGTTTGGACTGGAACATTGATGACCTCAACAAGTTCACCTTGCGTTATCAGTTGAACGATTCTTATAAGGATGTATGGGGATCAGGCTCTAACACATACGTATTCAACAACAGTGGTTACAAAATTGCGGACCGCACCAACTCTATCGTGATGGAACTCAACTCACAGTTGACACCAAAGCTCCATAACGAAGCTCGTCTAGGTATGTCTTTTGTACGTGACCACCGCGAAGTACCTTATGATGGAGCTAACGTTACCATCAAGGGACTTGGTTCTAAGCAGTCACGCACAGCTTACATCGGAACAGAATATTCTTCTGGTGCCAACACACTGGATCAGGACATCTGGACACTCGAGGATAACCTGACATACAATACAGGTAACCACTCTATCACACTGGGTACTCACAATGAATTCTACAGAATGAAGAATCTGTTTATCCAGGCAGCTACTGGTTCTTGGTACTATAATAGTCTGCAGGACTTTGTAGATGACAAACCTTATCAGTTCTCTTATAACTATTCTGATGTTGACCTTACTGGCACTACCAAATGGGCAGGTGTTGTGGAAGCAGCTCAGTTTGGTTTCTATCTGCAGGACAAATGGAGTGTTAACCGCAACCTTACTTTGAACTATGGCCTGCGTATTGATATTCCTACAACAATGAGTTCACCAAGTACAAACGACGAATTCAATGCCAGCACTTATGCAACAGCCAATGGCGTGAAGGTAGGTGAAGTTCCTTCTGCTAAAGTAATGTGGTCACCACGTTTCGGTTTCCGTTGGTATACAGACGATGCACACAAGTCACTTCTTCGTGGTGGTGTAGGTCTGTTCACAGGCCGTGTACCTTTCGTATGGCTCTCTAACCTTTGGAACAACACCGGTATAGAGATGAAAGGCACAACTATCACATCTAACGTACCAGGTATGTCACAATATGCTAATGATCCTTTGGCTGCAGCTAACTCTGCTACAGGTAAAGCTTCTAAGCCAACTATCAATACAGCCAGCAAAAATTTCAAATATCCACAGGTACTCCGTGCTAACCTGGCTTGGGAATACACTTTGCCATTGGATATCAAGATGACATTGGAAGGCTTATATTCTAAGACACTTAACAATGTATGGTTTGAGAATTTAGCGCTGTCAGACAATGGCAAACGCGTATATGCTGTAAGCAGTGATTATGTAAATGCTTCTACAACTTACTTCGACAGAAATGCCGGTAGCTACTATGCTATCATCAATCTGAAGAATACCAACAAAGGTTATAGCTACTCTTTAAGCGCAACACTGGAGAAAGCTTTCGATTTCGGTCTTGACTTGATGGCAAGTTATACCTTTGGTCATGCTAAGTCTGTAAACGACGGAACTTCTTCTGTAGCTTATTCTAACTGGAAGTACAACTACAGTATCAACTCTAACGATGCATCAGAGGTTTCTTATTCTATCTTTGATGTACCTCACAAAGTTGTTGCTACTGCAGCATATACCACACCTAAATATGGCAACGGACGCTGGACTACCAACCTTGCTGTTACATACAATGGTTTCACCGGACAGCGTTATAGCCTGACGATGAATGAAAAGTATGACTTCAACAATGATGGTCAGTATGGTAACTCTCTGCTCTATATACCGACATCAGAAGAACTCAGCAAGATGTCCTTCGCTACAGAAGATGACCGTACTAATTTCGAAAACTGGATTGAGAACGACAAGTATGCAAAGAACCACCGTGGTCAGTTTGCACAGAGAAATTCGAACTCAGCAACATGGGAAAACCACTTCGATCTGCACTTCTCTCAGTCATTCTATTATCTGAAGGAACGTGGAAGCAAGATTGAATTGTCATTCGATGTTATCAACTTCGCAAACATGCTGAACAAGAAATGGGGTACCTCATACAGTGGTGCTTACAACGAGCAGATTCTTGGCGTAACCAAGATGACGAAAGATGCCAATAACAACTATACTCCAACATATAGCTTCATTGGTGATGCGCCTCAGATTGCCGACATTTCCAGCCGTTGGCACGCTCAGATTGGTATGAAGATTACATTCTAATAACTTTTCAGATAAACAAAGTTTGGGTGCATCGAACCTCGTGTTCGGTGCACCTTTTTTATAACCAATAAAAAATAGCATGCCTCCATAATGAAACAAGCTACCGTAAGTACGGTAGCTTGTTTCATTATGGGAAAATATAATAATAAGAAGTTTACTGAAGTAAAATACCAGTAAATATCCTGCCAGAGTCAATACCCAGACGGCGGGCAGAGAAATAATCATCCGACCGGGAATAGGTACAGATGCCACTCATCTGAATATTCGTAACAGGCACTCCAAGTGATTCCATAAGATACTTATTGGCTCCTGGCAAATCAATATGCCACTTCAGAGGTTGCGCAGCATCCGACTGACTGTTAGGATACTGACGCGCCAAATCATTTAAGGGGAAGTTAGCAGAGGCAAACTCCTTATAAACTTCATCGCCTACCTCAAAATGTTCGAGACTGATACCGGGTCCTATCACCGCCTGCAACTGTTGCAGATTAGTATGATAAGTCATCTGCATGGAAACAAGCGTCTTTTCCAAGATACGTTTCACGGTACCGCGCCAACCTGAATGGATAGCACACACGGCATGATGCTCGGCATCATAGAGCAGAATGGGAATACAGTCTGCCGTGGATATACCGATACAGATGCCAGACAGGTCTGTCATCACAGCATCTACCCCTTCCAATACCATCTGTTGTATCTGAGCAGGCAACTGCAGAAAATCAGCTGCTATCTGCCGCACCTCATCACTGTGCGTCTGATGAGGCATCAGAATATGGTCAGGAGTGATTGCAAGGGTATCAGCCAGAAGTTGACGGTTCATAGCAATATGAGCCTCATCATCACCACAATAGCGATTGATATTCATCTCACCATAGTTACCTTCACTCACTCCCCCATGTCGGGTAGTGGAAAACGCGCGCACTGAAGCGCCTAACTTATATTCCGTAAGTTTGGGATTGTTCATCATTCAAATAATCAAAATGAATTATTCTTCTTCGGGGTCGTCTATATCCTCGATTTCGTAATCATCCAATTCTTCTATCTCGTCTTCGTCCACGAATTCGAGGTTCTCACCTTCAGCTTGCAGTTCCTGAGCAAAACTTTCCATATCCTTGTCACGATGCACCAAGGTATCCTCAGAAGTAATCTCCTGCAGTTTATTACTCTCACTGTTCAGCTCGCGCCATAATACATCCTTGAGTTCATCAAGTCCCATCTGTGCCACAGCAGAGATAAATATGACAGGTATCTGTTCCCCGTCAGCACGTAACTTATCTTCCAGATCAGTACGGACCATCTGTGTCAACTCCTCATCCAGCAGATCACATTTTGTAATTGCCAGTACACGGTGTTTGTCCACCATATCCGGATTAAACTGGCGGAGTTCGTTGAGCAGAACATCATACTCATGTTTGATGTCATCAGTGTCACCCGGTACCATAAACAACAGAAGTGAGTTGCGTTCAATGTGACGCAGGAAACGAAGGCCGAGACCCTTGCCCTCACTGGCACCCTCAATAATTCCAGGAATATCTGCCATCACGAAAGACTGGCGATTACGGTATTCCACGATGCCCAAAGAAGGTTCAAGCGTGGTAAACGGATAATTGGCAATCTTGGGACGCGCACTGGACAGTGAAGAGAGCAACGTAGATTTACCAGCATTCGGTAAGCCCACGAGTCCCACATCAGCCAGCAACTTCAGTTCCAGGATAATCGTGCGTTCCTGCATCGGTTCACCCGGTTGGGCAAATCGAGGAGCCTGATTGGTTGACGTACGGAATTGGAAATTACCAAGTCCACCACGACCGCCCTTCAGCAACAGCACTTCCTGACCGTCATAAGTCACGTCACAGATATACTTACCCGTCTCTGCATCATAAACCACGGTACCACACGGCACGTCTATATAGACATCTTTACCGTCGGTACCATGGCATTTGTCACGTCCACCATTGCCACCATGTTCAGCTTTGATGTGACGCTCGTATTTCAGATGGAGAAGTGTCCAATAATTATGATTACCGCGGAGATAAATGCTTCCGCCATGGCCACCATCACCGCCATCAGGTCCACCATTAGGTTGATACTTCACATGGCGCAAGTGCATGGAGCCTCTGCCACCCTTACCAGAGCGGCAATAAATCTTCACATAGTCTACAAAATTGGATTCCATCCGAATAAATTAAAATATATACTCAATATAAAATTATAACTGGTCGATAACCTGGCAGATATCACCGAAGATACGGTCAAGTTCGCCAAAACCTACGATATGGTGATGGATACCCTCCTGCTTATACCATTCGATAAGAGGCATAGTCTGATTGTGATATACGGTAAGACGCTTCTTGATGGTCTCCTCATTGTCATCAGCACGACCAGAATCCTTACCACGCTTAATCAGACGAGTCATCAACTCATCCTCAGGCACATCCAGTTCTATCATAGCAGCAATCTTATGACTGCGCTCAGCCAGCATTTTCTTCAAAGCCTCAGCTTGAGGAATGGTACGTGGGAAACCATCAAAGATGACACCGTTGTGCTCCTTGCCAAAGCTATCATATACACTGGCGAGGATGCTTACCATCAAATCATCAGGAATCAGCTGTCCGTTGTCAATGTAACCTTTTGCAGTCTTGCCCAGTTCTGTACCGTTTTTGATTTCGTTACGCAGCACGTCACCGGTAGAGATGTGTCCCAGACCGTACTTTTTGATCATCAGTTCACTCTGTGTTCCCTTACCTGAACCGGGAGCACCGAAAATTACGATATTTTTCATTTTTACCTTAAATAATTATATAGTTTTTGTGTCAATTACTTGTCTTCACTTACCAAAGTGTAAATATCCTTCAGCCCACGACCTAATTGGTCATAATCCAAACCATAGCCCACAATAAAATCATTAGGAATACGGAAAGCAACATATTCCATGTTCAATGGTACCTCCAATTTCTCGGGTTTAGTAAGTAATGTACAAATATGCACTTCTGCTGGATTACATTTAGCAACCGTCTTTAGCATACTCTGCATGGTAAGACCGCTTTCCACGATGTCCTCGACAATGACAACCGTTCTTCCTGTCAAATCTGCATTAACGCCCAATATCTCAGTGATTTTACCCGTAGAAGAAGTGCCACTGTATGAAGACAACTTCACAAAAGAGATTTCACAAGGGATTGTTATCTCACGCATCAAATCAGCCGCAAAGATAAATGAACCGTTCAATACGGCAACAAGCAAGGGATTCTTACCTGCCATATCCTTACTAATCTGCGCAGCAACCTCTCTGATGCGCGCTTTAATTTCGGCCTCAGGCAAAGAGGTCTCAAAGGTTTTGTCCTTGATTTTAACTATGCTCATAGTTTGAATACTTTTAATTTTGGCGCAAAGTTACAAAAAATCGCGCTATTATGGACAACTTTTGCATTTTAATTGGCAAAATAGTTAGGCATTTATTTTGTATTGTTTTAGTTTTTCTCTATCTTTGCACCAATATGAAGATTTTTACAGGAGCTCAGATACGCGAGCTAGACAAATATACGATTGAGCATGAGCCTATTGCGTCCATAGATTTAATGGAGCGGGCTGCAAAAGCACTGACAAGAGCGATTACGGATGTTTGGAATACGGCCACTCCTATCGTTGTCTTTGCCGGTCCAGGAAATAATGGCGGTGATGCATTGGCTGTTGCCCGTCTATTGGTGGAACAGAATTATCATGTGTCAGTTTTCTTGTTTAATATTTCCAGTCATCTTTCTTCTGATTGCATGACCAACAGAAAGCGACTCACTGATATGAAACGGGTGGACTTCACCGAAGTGACGAATGAATTTGACCCTCCGAAACTCACGGAAGACATGCTGGTGGTTGACGGACTGTTTGGTTCCGGAATCAACAAGACGCTGGCAGGTGGTTTTTCCGCTTTGGTGAAATACATCAATGCCACGCCTGCCAAGGTGGTAAGCATCGACGTACCCTCAGGTCTGATGACTGAGGATAATGAATTCAATGTACGTGCCAATATCATCAAGGCAAATGTGACCTTGACCATTCAGCAGCCCAAACTTTCTTTCTTCTTCCCTGAATACCAGCAGTTTATTGGAAAGTTGAAAGTGCTGGATATCCGCATCAGCGAAGAAGGCATTCTGAATACGAATGCCACATACACACTGGTGGAGGAAAAAGAGATACGCGAACTACTGCTCATTAGGAATGACTTTGCCCACAAAGGCAATATGGGCAGTGCCCTCATGATAGCTGGCAGTTACGGCATGGCGGGTGCCGCCATCCTCGCCACGAAAGCCTGCCTACGCTCCGGTGCCGGAAAAGTGACAGTACACTCTCCGAAAAAGAACAATAATATTCTACAGATGGCTGTGCCTGAAGCTATCGTCCAGTTGGACACGGAAGAGACCTCTTTCTCAGAGGCAGTGGAAACTGTAGATTATGATGCACTCGGTATCGGTCCGGGACTGGGACAATCCGAAAATACCGCCATTGCCCTGATTGCGCAGTTGCGCCGTGCCCAATGCCCGATAGTGGCAGATGCTGATGCACTGAATATGCTCGGCAACCACCGTGCCTGGTTACAGCAGTTACCCCAAGGGGTGATCCTCACGCCACATCCAAAAGAGTTCGACAGAATGGTGGGTCACAGTGCGGAAAGTTATGAACGACTCACGAAAGCTATACAGTTGGCGCAGCATCTGCAATGCTACATCATACTGAAAGGTCACTACTCTGCCCTGTGCAAACCTGACGGACATGTGATCTTCAATTCCACAGGCAATGCCGGGATGGCCACCGCCGGAAGCGGTGACGTACTGACGGGCATCATTACCGGTTTACTTGCCCGTGGCTACTCACAGGCAGATGCCAGTCTACTGGGAATGTATCTGCATGGACTGGCAGGAGACTTGGCTGCGAAGGACCTGGGCATGGAGAGCTTGATAGCAAGCGACATCATCAACTACCTGCCTCAGGCATTCAAACATTTAAGGGATTAAATCTAAAGGACGATATGAATTATTCAAGTAGAAATATAGCTTTAACCTGTGCACTGCTATTGAGTGGCAGCATCATGGCACAGACAGAAGTCAAGAAGTACCAGCCCGGGGTAACTCCGGAAGGGGCTGTATATTTTCTGCCACAGACAGCACTGCGCATCACTGTGCGAACAGAGAAGACAGTTTATACGCCAGGCGACTTTGCAAAATATGCCGACCGTTATCTCCGCCTGCAGGATGTAAGTGAAGAGACGAATGTAAGTTATAAAGTCAATGCTGTGGATTTCTCCGTTATCGGAGTTCCCGACACTGCTAAATGCTACGCCGTGACATTCAATGCCAAGACTTCCGCAACAAATGTGGTACTGGGCGATGACGGCATTCTGCTGGCTATCAATGCAGAACCACATAAGGTACAATCAACTGTTCCTTTTAAGTCCGCCCCTAAACCCACTCCGGTTAATCCCAGAAAGTTTATGAGCGAAGAGATACTTGCTGCCGGCAGCAATGCCAAGATGGCGGAGCTCACTGCTCAGGAAATCTACGATATCCGTGAAAGTAAGAATCTGCTGACACGAGGTCAGGCAGATAAGATGCCGACTGATGGTGAACAATTGAAAATCATGCTCAACCACCTGACGGAACAAGACAATGCGCTGACCCAGATGTTCAGTGGTACGATTACGAAAGATACCACCGAACAGGTGTTTGTCTATGTCCCCCGCGGTGAAGTAAATAAGCAGTTACTGTTCCGCTTCTCGCAGAGACTGGGACTGGTAGATAAAGATGACCTTGCCGGCTCACCTTATTATATAAGCGTAGTAGACCAAAAGAGTGTACCCGCACCGGCACCCATCGAAGACAAGAAAAAGAAGAAGGAACTGGAACAGGGTAACGGAGTCTATGTGAACGTGCCTGGAAAAATCAAAGTTACTATCAGCAAAGGTAATGACGTGATAAGCGATAAAGACGTGACCGCAGGACAATACGGCTATACCGAGCTGCTCAGCGGAGAACTATTCAATAAGCATTACACCACACATCTATGGATGGACCCAATCACAGGTGCCATAGACAAACTGGAAGCCGAACAACCTAAGTAAACGATATAAGTAAAGAATACATAAACGCTATAAAAAAAGGAATTCTCCGTGAGGAAAATTCCTTTTTGTATTTTAATCGGACTAAAGCTTATTTAGCCAATTTGTTGTCAGAGCCAAGTACGTCTGTAATTTTGTGCTTGTACATGTCTGTCATGTAGTTACGAGCAACCTTGCCATACTGACGTGGGTCGAAATAATCAGGATGATTAGCCAAAGTCTCACGGACACCAGCGGTGTAAGCCAGACGAGAGTCTGAATCGATATTGATCTTGCACACAGCGCTCTTAGAAGCCTTACGGAGCTGATCCTCAGGAATACCTACAGCGTTAGGCAGTTTACCACCGAACTTGTTGATCATGTCAACATACTCCTGTGGAACTGAAGAAGAACCATGGAGCACGATTGGGAATCCAGGAAGTTTCTTCTCGATCTCTGCCAATACATCAAATGCCAATGGAGGAGGAACGAGACGACCAGTCTTAGGATCACGTGTGCACTGCTCTGGCTTAAACTTGTAAGCACCATGAGAAGTACCGATAGAAATAGCGAGTGAATCTACACCTGAACGAGTAGCGAAGTCAATTACTTCCTCTGGTTTTGTATAATGAGACTCCTCAGAAGCAACCTCATCCTCAACACCAGCGAGAACGCCTAACTCACCCTCAACAGTAACATCAAACTGATGAGCGTATTCCACTACCTTCTTTGTAAGAGCGATATTCTCCTCATATGGAAGAGCAGAACCATCGATCATCACAGAAGAGAAGCCCATGTCTACACAGTCCTTGCAAAGTTCGAAGCTATCTCCGTGGTCCAGGTGAAGTACAATCTCAGGATTAGCGCAACCCAGTTCCTTAGCATACTGTACAGCACCTTCTGCCATATAGCGAAGAAGTGTAGCGTTAGCGTAATTACGAGCACCTTTAGATACCTGAAGAATCACTGGTGATTTCAGTTCTGAAGAAGCTGCGATAATAGCCTGAAGCTGCTCCAGGTTATTGAAGTTGAATGCTGGGATAGCATAACCACCACTAACGGCTCTCTTAAACATCTCGCGAGTATTTACGAGACCTAACTCTTTGTAACTTACCATAATTTTATATTTAATGTTAATTAGAAAATACTTTTTTTCCGAGCGCAAAGTTAGCAATTTTATTCGACCGGCCCAAATGTTAAAAGCACTTTTCAAACTTTATCACATTTATTTTTTATTTATTTGCAGTCTGTTTTTACTCTTTACAGTAAATTGCAAAATGCAGTTAGCAAAAAAAAGGCAGTCCCCAATGAGAGCTGCCTATAATTTATATGAAAAGACGAGTGCTTTTTACTTTTTGTCTGATGGTTCTATCATCTTCCATACCAAGGCTGCCAATGCACCTCCTATAAACGGACCGATGATGAATACCCACAGTTCAGAAAGTGCCTGACCACCCTCGAAAAGTGCAGGGCCGATGGAACGGGCTGGATTAACGGATGTTCCGGTATAATGGATGCCCACCAGATGGATAAGAATCAGACTCAGGCCGATAGCCAATCCAGCGAAATTGTTGGTAGCTCCATTTGTCTTGGCCGTTGCCCCCAATACAACGAGGACGAACACAGTAGTAAGTACGATTTCCACCACAAGACCATTCAGTACACCTGCCGCACAACTGTTGGCACCGGTCACGGTTCCTTGTGCCAGTCCGGGTGATGTAGCCACAATAGCTGCCAGTACGGCAGAAGCGAGAATGGCACCGATAACCTGGAATATCATATACATCCCAGCATCCTTTCCACTCATTCTGCCACTCAGATACACGCCCAACGTAATGGCCGGGTTAATGTGACAACCACTGATTCCGCCAATTGTGTAAGCCATTGCTACGACTGACAAGCCAAAAGCTACTGCTGTACCGACTACGGAAGCAGCGTCTACACCACAATTCAGACTCACGGCTGTGCCACATCCGAATAATGTAAGTACAAATGTACCCACGAGTTCTGCCAAATACTTTTTCATACGCTTTTCTTTAAATTAATTAGTTTGATTAATAGTATCATACATTTTGTGGCAAATATAATTAAAAAATAAGGAATATGCAACCATTTTAGCCGATTAATGTGTTTTTATTTGTAATTTTGCCATGTTTTTTGATAAATGATACAAATGGAGAATAGTTATATCAAACAGTTTCCAGACTTGATGTCTGGCAAGACCATCTTATATGTTCACGGTTTCGGATCATCCGGCCAGTCAGGTACAGTCACCCGCATCCAGAATGTGCTGCCACAGGCGCAAGTGGTGGCTCCAGACCTTCCTCTGCATCCGGAGGAAGCAATGGAACTACTCCGCAGCGTATGTGAGAAGTCCAAGCCCGACCTCATCATCGGTACTTCCATGGGAGGCATGTACAGTGAGATGCTTTACGGATATGACCGTATCATCGTCAATCCTGCCCTGCAGATGGGTGATACCATGGTGAGCCACAATATGGTGGGCGCGCAGCATTTCTCCAATCCGCGCCAAGACGGTGTGCAGGATTTCATCGTTACCAAGGCAATGGTCAAAGAATATAAAGAGATGACTGAACTTTGTTTCTCCGGCGTGAACGAGGAGGAACAGCAACATGTATATGGTCTCTTCGGGGATGAAGACACCACGGTAAACACGTTTGATCTCTTCCATGCCCATTACGCCCGTGCCATTCATTTCCACGGTGAACACCGCATGAACGACAGGAGTTTCATGCAGTCTGTACTACCCGTCATCAGATGGATAGACGACAGACAGGAAGGGCGCGAGCGCTCTATTATTTATATAGGAGTGGAAACGCTGATGGACAGTTACGAAAAGCCTACCAGCTCCATGATGAAAGCCCTCAGATATCTGATAGAGAACTATGCACTCTATTTCGTGGCTCCTGCTCCCACCAACGACCGTACCTTTCTCGAGAAAATACAGACCTGGTGCGAGGACAACATCAATGTACCGGCTTATGACCGCGTGATATTCACCAATCAGCGCCAGTTACTCTACGGCGATTATCTTATCTCCGCGCATGAGGAACCCGACTTCATGGGCACCACCATACAATACGGCTCCGAGACCTTCAAGACCTGGGAGGAGATTATTGAATATTACACTCGTTTGGGAGGACAATGACGCCTTGCTGCTTCTTTCCATCCATCATAATCTTGAGCGGTTTGGCAAAGCGCACATGGCGGACATACTGTGTCTCCTCCACTGCCGGCATCGCATCGAGCACATTCTTCTGGAATATACCGTCGTTCTGATAAGTATTGATGGTGAAATATCCTACGCCGAATGAAGTGAGATTCTGGAAGAAATGGGTGCCCTGACTCGGATCCACATGATAATTCTTCAGTCCTGCCTCCACAATCACACGTGCTGCTGATATATGGGGCCACTTCACTGGTATGCCCAGCCAATAGTCACTGGACCCCCAGCGCCCCGGACCTACCAATACATAATTCTTATTGTCACTCAGGAATTTACGGTTGATGGTTTCTATCTCATCAGCAATCACAGGGTTGTTGGTTGCTGTGAAGTTATCATCGGTCTTTACATAGACCACGTCCACCACATCCTCACTGATGCCGTGTCCCAACGAATTGTTGGATCGCAACAGACAGGCCTCATCCGGTATCTTCTGCAAATCCTCGTCCAGCACCTGTTTGCTGTCCACAATCGGGCGAATCTGCAACAGGCAGAACTCTCCCGTACGGTCATCGTTCAGGTTACAGGCGAACTCTATCTCCACGGGGCGGCGCATTTCATCAGCTCCACATTTCTCAGCCATCTGCAATATCTCCGGCAACGGGAATACATCCTGCTGCAAGACACCGCAGAAAGAGATCACTTTCCTGCCTCCCTCGTAGATACCATCACGGATAATCTGGTCGTACGGGTCATATGTAGATGCAATATAAGTGAGGGCACCGTCCTGGTCGGCTTCTTTCACACGGAGTTTCTTGATATTGAAACCGTCATCCACCTGAAAGTCATCACCCACGTGCGACATGTCAAGTGCATAGAAGCGTGTCTGTGTATCGCGCAGCGCCGTCTCCATCTCACTGGTCTGTAAGACCTGATGGGGATGATAGGGAGACACGCGAAGTGTCTGTCCGCCGTCAACGATATATTTACCCAGTCCGAGTGCCAGGGAGGCGATGCCTTCCTCTGCCGTTTCCTCGCCGATGGGATAATAATTGAGGGAGCGCAGCACACCGCTGAAGTTGGGATAGAACTTATCACCATAGCGTTTACCCACTACTTCCTGCAGTATCACAGCCATCTTCTCCTGGTCTATCACATTGGAAGTGGCAGTCATATAAGCTTTGGAATCACGATAAAACACCGATGCATATACTGCCTTGATGGCGCATGCCAGCATACGGAGCATCTCATACTTATCATCCAGATAGGGCACCATATACGTAGAATAGATACCTGCGAACGGTTGGTAATGACTGTCTTCCAACAGGGATGAGGAGCGCACGGCGATAGGTGCCTTCACCGCATCGAAGAAGGTGAAGAAATCGGCTATCAGCGTGTCAGGCAACTGGGCATGCAGGAAGTGCTGGAGTATCTCCGCGTCGGGTGCATCGCTCAGTGCTATCTGATAGAGGTTGTTCTTATCCATGAACTCATCGAAGAAGTCGGTACACAGCACCACTGTTCTCGGAATGCGAACCTTGGCATTGGGATACTGGTTCAGTTCGGGATGGCGCTTGATGATATTGTCCAGAAAGGCCAGACCTCTACCCTTTCCGCCCAGTGATCCCTCACCGATACGGGCGAAGTGACTGTAGGCATCAAACTTCCCGCGGTCGAACACAGCGACCACACCTATATTCTTCATCATTCGATACTGTACGATAGCATCGAATATAATCTGTCTGTGGGCATCCACATCCTGCAGTTTATGCCAGGTGACATTCTTCAGGAAAGCCGACACGGGAAAGATGGCGCGTGCCGAAAGCCAGCGACTCATGTGATTTCTGCTCACATGATACAGCATGGAGTCATTCGGAATCTTGAAGATGTTATCCTGCAGCTCCTTCAGACTACTGATGCGCATAATCTCCTGATGTGTATTGGGGTCACGGAACACGAAATCGCCGAATCCCATGTGCTCCTCCATCAACTGGCGCAGATCCACATTCATCTTCTTGGAATTCTTATCCACGAAGTTGAATCCTTCTGCCTGAGCCATTTCGCGATTACAGGATTCAGAACTCTGCAGGATGAGCGGCACATATTCATCCTGCTTTCTGATTTCACGCAGGAGTTTCAGTCCGGCCTCAGCATCGCCCTCCTCCACATGTACCAACCGCAATGAATTGGCAGCCATGGGGAAACGGGTATCACTGATCACGCCCAGAATATTATCATGGTACTTCTCGTACATTTTCCAGGCCTCTTCATAATTCGTGGCAAGCACCACCTTTGGTCGTCCGCGCTTACGCTGGGCAGCTGCATGCGGATTAAGCGCTTCCGTAGAGAATCGCTTGCTCTGCTGCAATATGTAATTATAGAGATTGGGCAGAATACTGGAATAGAAACGGATATTATCCTCCACCAGCAGTATCATCTGTACACCGGCTTCGCGGATATCATGCTCAATGTTCATCTTATCCTCTATCAGTTTGATGATAGACAGAATCAGATTGGTATTACCCAACCAGCAGAACACATAATCAAAGATGGACAGATCCTCCTTTTCTATTCGCTTGGTAATACCGTGCGAGAAGGGAGTAAGTACCACGCAGGGTATCTGAGGGGCGGCTTTCTTTACATCATGCGCCACGGCAAAGGCGTCATTATCCGCATTACCCGGCATACAGATAATCAGGTCCACATCCGTGGTCTTCAGTACCCGGTCGGCGGCCTCAGTGGTCGACACCTGAGTAAACGTAGGCGGATAGCGCAGTCCTAATTCCATATACTCATCGAATATCTTCTCGTCCACTCTGCCGTCGTCTTCCAGCATGAAGGCGTCGTAAGGGTTGGCCACGATTAAAACATTAAAGATGCGTCTCGTCATCAGATTAACGAACGACACATCTTTCAGAAAAACATTGTTCCACTCCTGCGGGATATTTGCGCTCATAGGTATATATTCTTTAAAGATGTGACAAAATTACGAAAAAGAATCGAAGATACAAAATAAAACAGCAATTTAGCAGGTCTTTGTACAAACATTCACTGCCTCACGCTGTCATTCATAACGAATGATGGTGCACACCTGCTTATCCAAGTATGCACCATCATAATGACCGAGCAGGGGGAAACCTGCCGGATGATTACTTCATATACCAGCCTGTGTAACTGGTGCCGCCGCTCTTATACCAATTGGAATAATCAGAATAGATGGCATCTATACGTTTGCTTTCATTGTTAGCATCCAGCAACTTGGCAATTCCTGATGCATTGACACCGGTCAACTTGATGGCAAAAGGATAGAATACACTGTTGTCATTGGCTGTTGCGGCATAAGGTTTGTCTGTAACGATATAATTACGATAATAATCGCTCAACTTAGACGTAGGCGCCTCATAAGGAATATGGACCTCCCAATGTCCCTTGGTGCTATTGTCATCACGATACAGGAAGCAGCCAGACTTTGTCTGTGTAGTCACACCATCCTGATAATGATGATTGATTGTTACCTGATATTCGCCGCCCATATCTGTTTTCACATTGGAAGTGAGATAGAGATAGGTATTGCCATTTTCTTCCTCCTTCGTAAAACCGGTATAATCAGTAAATTCCGTACCGTTAGCCTTCTTGTACTTCACTGTGATGGTAAGTCCTGTGCCCTGGAACCATACGGCAAGACCATTGTTCAGCGCAGTCTTGTTGGAATGATTCTGATCTGTGGTAAAGGTGAAATACTCATTGGTGATATTATAAGTATTGGTGGTACTAGTCTCTGTCTTGTCATAAGCAGACATCGTATTGGAATATCCGCCATAGACAATTACATCATTCATATCATAATCGCAGGCACCATCTTCAGGCCACTGGTCTTCAAAGGCGTAAGTATTTACAGTCTCATCCGTAGTTTTCTCCTTATATACGTTCTGTATATTATTGCTGTTGAACTGAGGTTTCAATGCAAACAGCACATCTGAGCAGTTGTGGTCATCGTTATGGTCCTCAAAACAAACGATTGTACCATCTTCGTCATTGGCGAAAGCCGTATTTACATTTTTATATGGATAAAAAGTAGACCCGGCAACTGTATTTTTATAATAATTAGTCGTACTTAGACCTGGGGTAGTATAAGAGTAAAAACCTTTTCTATCTGAACTGAACAACGATTCAGGCCATGCATTGCAAGCCAAGACGAATCCCACTTTGGTACCTGCGGGAAAAGTCGTAGTGGCAGTACTCGTATAATCCGGACCGAAATATTGAAGCAACGCCACGGTCTCGCGTGCCAATCCTGTAGGTTGTCCCTTTTTGGGACTATTCTGCCATGTACCGTCCTGAGTATTAGGGAAGAGTGTAAACACCTTAATCTTACTCTTATCTGTAGGAGCATTCCCTGTATAGTAATAGTAACCCAATGAACTGTTCCAGCAGGTATTTCCACCCAGCATCGTAATACTGATCACTTCATCCTTATCCACGACCAAATCCTGAGAACTCAGATACTTGGCTGCACAATTCTTTTCATCCACACATACCACATTAGGAATTTCACTATAGAAGTTCTTAATCTGTGTTTTTGTGAATACGAGACTGCTGTTTGCCTCCGTATATGGGTAATCGATGATACCCGTGTAATCATTGAATGTGCCCAGAGGGAAACTCCAATTGTTCATATTCTTACCTTCCCTGAAGGTTATTGAACTTACAGACTTTCCTGGCGCAGAAGCTCTGCTTACACCTACTTTACTTACAGCTGCGACTGAAGACTCTGTGGCTGAAGCAGTATTCCCGCTGACAGGTGCCTCCATCACATTCTCCACATAGAATGCAGGTGATTCCACGTACAGCGTCGTAGCATATTGAGGCAATGTGAGCGTCTTGCTGAATGTACCGTCCGTATTGGTCATTCCGGAATAGATGGGCAATACGTCGGTTTTCTTGCTCCTTACAGGAGTACCGGCAGAATCTCTTGTTATTTCCACAGGATTTTCTGCATATACACTGAATGGTACAGAGGTTGCTGTAGCATAAGTCACATTCAACTTCACATCCTGAGATGTCTCAAAGTTAAAAGTACTGGTTTCCTTCGGAGTTGTATTCGGACTATACACATCATTTCCACTTTGACATGAAAATAACGATGCGATACAACCAATGGCCATTAATTTAAATAGACTTTTCATATCCTTATATTTTTATATAATACAAAACACACGTAAACTCCAATGAGAAAAAAAATAGAATATCCGTATTCCATTTACACCTTTCATATTTCATCACGGTGCAAAGTTACAAAAAAAAGTTAATGCTTATACTCCAGAAATTACTTGTTTTCGAAATACGTCCCTCATTTAACATTTTATAAACCTAAAGGCGTCAGACAGTTAGTTATATACCGCATAAACACAAAGTTTCATTTTCGACTGCTGAGATTGCCGTCTTGTCAATTTTTCGGTCTGTTACGGACCATTTGTCATTCAAAACCAAAAATGTACATACATTTTGCAACTTTCGGGTAATCGGCTGTCAGCGAATAATTAACAAAAAGAAAGCAAAACGCAAAAAATAATTGTTTTTTTGCTTGGCAGTATGAAATAAAATGGTTACTTTTGCCTCATCCTATTAGCAATTTGACATTATCAAAAACCTTATAAAAAATAAGTAACACTATGGAAGTAGAGAAATTTATGCAAGCACTGGAGCAAAAACATCCAGGCGAACCAGAGTATTTACAAGCAGTCAAGGAAGTCCTCCTTTCAATTGTAGATGTATATAACCAGCATCCCGAATTTGAAAAAGCGAAACTCATTGAGCGACTCGTAGAACCCGAAAGAATCATCACGTTCCGTGTACCCTGGGTAGACGATAAAGGTGAGGTTCACGTAAATATAGGTTACCGTGTACAGTTCAACAGCGCCATCGGCCCGTACAAAGGCGGATTGCGTTTTCATCCATCCGTGAATCTGAGTATTCTCAAGTTCCTGGGATTCGAGCAGACTTTCAAGAACTCACTCACTACCCTGCCTATGGGCGGCGGTAAAGGTGGTGCCGACTTCTCCATCCGCGGTCGCAGCGATGCGGAAGTGATGCGCTTCTGCCAGTCATTCATGGATGAACTGTATCGCCACATCGGTCCTGATGAGGATGTACCTGCCGGCGATATCGGTGTAGGTGCCCGTGAGATAGGCTATCTGTTCGGACAGTACAAGAAGCTGAAACATGAATGGAGCGGTGTGATAACCGGCAAAGGTCTGGAATGGGGCGGTTCCCGCATCCGTCCGGAGGCAACAGGCTTCGGCGCACTTTATTTCGTAAATCAGATGTTGCAGACCCATGGAATCGACATCAAAGGCAAGACCGTAGCCATCAGCGGATTCGGTAATGTAGCCTGGGGTGCCGCCACAAAAGCTACCGAACTGGGTGCTAAGGTGATTACCATCAGTGGTCCTGATGGTTACATCTATGATCCCGCCGGACTTGACGAAGAGAAGATTGCTTATATGCTCGAACTGAGAGCCAGCGGCAATGATGTCTGCGCCCCTTATGCTGAGGAATTCCCCGAAGCTAAGTTCGTTGCCGGCAAGAAGCCATGGGAGGTGAAATGTGATATCGCTTTGCCTTGTGCCACACAAAACGAGCTGAACGGTGCGGATGCCGACTTGCTGTTGGCCAACAAACCGCTGTGTGTGGCAGAAGTTTCGAATATGGGATGCACTGCTGAGGCAGTAGAAAAGTTCATTAAGGCTAAACAGCTCTTTGCTCCGGGCAAGGCTGTCAACGCCGGTGGCGTAGCCACTTCAGGACTTGAGATGACTCAGAATGCCATCCGACTCAACTGGAGTGAGAAAGAGGTAGACGAAAAGCTGCATTACATCATGCACTCTATCCATGAGCAGTGCGTGAAGTACGGCACGCTGAAAGACGGCTACGTCGACTACGTGAAGGGCGCCAATGTCGCCGGATTTATGAAAGTGGCCCATGCCATGATGGCTCAGGGCATTGTATAATCAAAACAGTGTGAAATATCGACTAGAAGTATTATTGCTCCTTTTCACCTTTTGCTTTACCCCTCTGCTGGCTCAACAGCAGAAGGGTAAAGCTTCGTATTATTCCAGAAGGTCAACGGGAGCCAGGACCAGCAGCGGTGAACGGCTGCATCATGACAGTCTTACCTGTGCACATCGCACCTATCCTTTCGGGACTATTCTCAAAGTCACCAATCCCAACAACGGCAATGAAGTACTTGTCAAAGTCACAGACCGCGGTCCTTTCGGTCGCGGACGTGTCATTGACCTCTCTTATCGTGCCGCCCATGAACTCGGCATCATCAATAAAGGTGTGAGTATGGTGATAGTGGAACCTGTGGAGCAACTGCAGATTCCCTACAAAGCCAATGACATCGACTTGCCGAAACTGGCATTGGAGGCCGTGGCATCTAATTACAAGGATGAACCGGAATGGACCACAGTGAAAATGAAGAGGGTGGATGCCAGAAATCTGCAGAAATCTGCATCCGTCCGTCCATACCAGATGTCGCCCAGAGAAAGGGAGGAACAAGACAGGATGCTGACAGAAATAAACAGAAAGCCCAACGTTTCTCATGCCTATTCGAAACGTCAGGCTTCCAGATGATTTCGCATCATCGTATTGCTGTATTCACGAATAATCGTCAATTTCCTTATATTGACGGTTTTCTATCTTTTGTCTATTATTTACGTACAGTCTGAATCGTGAATTCCTTAATCTGTGAGGTGATTTCACGATTACCTTGAGCAACTGCTATACGGATTTGTGCCTGACCGTCTTTCAGTCTGCTGTCGGCCATCAATGTGGCTGTATATCTCACGCCTTTATTCGGCATGATACTCTCTATATGCAGATTGGGAGAGATGTGGATATGCTTATTACCCGTAGTCTCGAGCACGGTAGGTTGGACATCGTAAAGCGGTTTCTCTGAATTGTTCATGATTTCGAAGGATATTCGACATTCCTCACCTGCCTTCAGTATCCCGTTCTTGTCTGCATCCAGAAACTGTGCATTACGGATTTCCACAGCAGGATTATATTTGATACTGTATCCACCTGCATTCAGTAACTGATCTACAGAAATGGATTGAGTAGATACGGTATTGGCCTGAGGCCCTTTATAAGTAACGGTAGAACCGGACTGGGCTGCTCCCGCAGGACCTCCGATGCCCAATGACACGCGGTCATCACCGCTATTCTGCTGGTCAAAACCACTTTGGTCCTGGTTCTGCTGATTGT
>DAIRCP010000055.1:21878-23936 GCA_036796635.1 Prevotella sp.
TTCTGCTGATTGTCAGACTGCATCTGTTGACCGTCAGTCTGATCCTGATATCCATTATCGGCCTGGTCATAAGCCCCTTGTTGCTGGCGCTGACCATACACCCGCTGGCTCTGCTGATCATAACCGCGCTGATTCTGCTGGTCAGCCTGAGCACCTATGGCAGCACCCAGAACCGCTCCGCCGGCCATACCCACGATAGTACCGATATCACTACCACGAGGTCCTCCGGAAATTCCGCCGATGGCAGAACCTAATATAGAACCGAATGAACCACCTACATAGGCACCTTCACCTGTGTAAGTACCGCAACTGCTCAATAACAGCAGTGCACCAGCTGACATAACGATTATCTTTTTCATATTCTTAATCCCTTTAATAAGTTGATGCTGCAAAAGTAAACAAAGTTTTAGAATCTGCAAGGGGAATTTCCCTAAAATAACATAGGAATTATCCTAAAACAAAAAAGATAGTTAAAATGTGATGGTAATCTGAATATTATTATTATCTTTGTGAAGTAAAAGAAAAAACTGAGTATTAACATTAAACGAATTAAGCAAATAGTATGAAAAATCTAAAAGGCACAAAGACAGAGAAGAATCTCCAGGAAGCATTTGCTGGAGAATCACAGGCACGTAACAAGTACACCTATTTTGCATCCAAGGCAAAGAAGGACGGATATGAGCAGATTGCTTCTATCTTTGAGGAGACTGCCAACAACGAGAAGGAACATGCAAAGTTATGGTTCAAACTGCTGGAAGGTGGTGAGATCAAGGACACTATGTCTAATCTGAAGTCAGCTGCTGAAGGCGAGAACTATGAATGGACAGATATGTACGCCCGCATGGCTGACGAGGCTGACGAGGAAGGCTTCACTGAAATCGCTGCCCGCTTCCGTGGTGTAGCTGCCATCGAGAAGCATCATGAGGAGCGCTACCGCAAACTGCTGAAGAACATCGAAGATGCTATCGTATTCAGCCGTGACGGTGACTGCATCTGGATGTGTCGCAACTGTGGTCATATCGTCGTAGGTAAGAAGGCACCTGAAATCTGCCCGGTATGCAACCATCCACAAAGTTACTTCGAAATCAATAAGGAGAATTTCTAATTCTCTGTTGAAATCAATAAATGATAAAGCCCCGCTGATAATCCAATCAGCGGGGCTTTCAGTTTTATTTTGGTTCTTAGTCAATTTTGGTGATATGAAATGCCAGAGAATTCTTTCTCATTGGAGTTTTAGCGAATTGGTTATATACGAATATGATTTAGTTATCAATTGGGCAAAAGTCCTATAGGCAAAGGGCTTTTGTGCAATTTATCACCAAATCATACAATGATACCCGAGCACTACGGAGTCACCCTCGTCCAAATTCCAGGAAAATGTTGTAGGCATCTTCTCTTCATAAGTATAAAATCCCATCAGCTTTTCTATATAGGTCAACGTACCTCTCTGCGGCATATTTTTAAATATCTGATAACTCATACGCGGTCCAGACACTCCATTCTTTTTCCATTCATCGAAGCAATTCAAGGGAGGTGCCCCGATGGCCAACAAACTGTCTGATATTTCATCCTTCCTTTTACGTTTGTGACCGCAAAAATGAGAAGAATACTTTCCAATATCCAACACACAGGTTGTGTCCTTCATCAACGGTGCCCCCCTTATAAGATAAGGGGACTTTATCATTTATGGAATTGCTTGAATAACATTTTCTTTTGTTGAATCAGAATTTAACAAAAGAACCTCTTGGTAAGGATAGATCAAATCTTTGCGTAAATCAGTCTTTAAAATGGTTCTCACTTCAGACATTTTTAGCGTAGTCACATTATCTAATAGCCTTTCTAATTTATTGCATGTTAGGACTAGTAGAACAAACTTTTCCCCAGGAGATATAATTTTTAATAGATTCTTTTCAGAATAAGATTTGGAATCATAAATCATATTTCCTTCATAGATAATATTCATCATTTTCCATCCATCACCAACTTTTTGCCTAAGAAAGTATTTAAACTTATCGCTCGCAGATTTCTGTGAGCAATGAGGAGGAGATATAAAAAACA
>DAIRCP010000056.1:0-6709 GCA_036796635.1 Prevotella sp.
GCGTGCTTAGCAATATCCCTTTTAAATTGGATTTTCTCATCATAAATATTTTTAGAAATTAATAATTAGGATTCTGACTTATCTTTGGATCCACATCTATCACAGTCTGTGGTACAGGTAGATATTCATTCTTGTTTGTAGTGAAGTGGCGCACTTCCTCTACATCCGATTTGTCATCAGTCAGTTTTACGTTATAGTCACCTTCAGCATTTTTTGTGTCCAGAATGGTTCCGTTCATGTGATAGATGGTCTCCGGCATCACATCCTTCATGATACCCCAGCGCTGGATATCGAGTCGGCGCAGACCTTCGTATGCAAATTCCACACGGCGCTCACGGCGTACCAATGTACGGAGGGAACTCTGGTCGTTGTATTTTGTCTGGTCCACATTCGGCATACCTGCACGGTGGCGTACTTGATTGATGGCATCGTAAACGGTCTGGTCTATCTGTCCCAGCTCAATTTTGGCTTCTGCATAAGAGAGCAGTACCTCAGCATATCTCAGGATAGGAAAGTTGCGGTCGCAGCTCTGCACATCAGGATATTCGTTTGGATTGGCATAGAATTTCTTGAAACTCATGCCTGTATGTGTAGCATTGTCAGCATCACTCCAGTAGTCGCCGCTACCCTTGATGATGGTAGGATATCCATGAGGATATTTTGTCTCGTCGGCATACTTATCCCATTTCTGTCCGGGATAGACAATGGTGGCGCGCAGACGTGGGTCACGGTTGGTGAACGGGTTTTCTGGATTGTATGTGGGGTCTTCATCGATAGTGAGTCCGTTGATGGTCTCGTAAGAATCCAGCAGACTGCGGGTAGGAACGATGGACGACCATCCGCCGTAAGCACCGTTGGGCAGAAACTCAAACACCCACATGCCGAAGCCACCGGCCTTGTTGTGCTCAAAGGAGAGCATCACCTCGGAGTTGTATTCATTGGCCTTCAGGAATGATTCCTCGTAGGAGAGGTTAGGCATGGCATAGTTGCCTGAATCAATAATCTGTTTAGCTACTTTAGCAGCTTCCGTATAATCGCCCATGTACAGACATACTCTTACGAGAAAAGCCTGAGCGGCACCGCTGGTGATTCGCCCGGCAGTTGCTTTGGCGGGCAGGTACTGAATGATATCCTCCAATTCCTTTTTAATATAACTCAGCAGCGTAGCTTTGTCCACGCGAGGAACCATAGACTGTTCCACTGTTTCATAGACATCCTCAGAGAAAGGAAAATCGCCATAAGCATGTACTCGGAAGAAGAGAGACAAGGCACGTATCATGCGTACTTCCGCCCGATACATATTGCGCTTGGCGTCAGAAGAGAAGTTGATGGTGTTCTCCATCTTCAGATATTCATTGCAGGTACGTATCTGTGTATAAGTGAAATAGTTATGTACACTTACGCCGGATGCGGCCATGGTACCATTGCCGATGGCGCGGTAATCCTTATTGTTGTGATAGCAGAAAGCATTATCACTGGCTGTATCCCAGAACCACATCTCCTCAGGACGATAAGGGCTATACAGTTGACGGTAGCATCCTGTCAATGCAATGTCTGCATCCTTTTCTGTCTTCCAGAAGATGGAGGGTGACAAGGCATCACTAGGTTCACGATTGAGGAAATCTTCCGAACAGCTTACACAGGTCAGTGTAACAGCTGCAATTGCAAATATTTTATATAGTTTCATAATGGTCAATATTTAGATGTTTTAGAATGTTACATTAATACCGAATGAATGAGTTTTGGTCTGAGGATAGTAGTTACCCTTCATGTTGTCTGCTGAAACTGGAGCTTCCGGATCGTAACCGTCCATGAAACTAGTGAGTGTAAACAGGTTCTCAGCTGTATAGAATACACGGACATTGGCAAGTCCTATCTTTGATAACCATGTCTTAGGCAGACTGTAACCTATCTGGAGAGTTTTCATGCGCAAGTAGGTGGCGTCCTGCATCCAGAAGTCGCTTGTAGTGGTAGGCATACTCCATCCTTCCATACCCTGTATGAGTCTAGGCATAGCTGCATTTCTGTTGTCAGCAGTCCAGTGGTCCAGCCAGAGCGTAGTTGGTTTGGATGTGTTGCCATTGATATAGCCCACACCCTCACGTGTGATGTATCCATGAACATTTGTTGCACCCTGTAAAACGGCCATGATATCAAATCCGTTCCAGTTGGCACTGAGATTGAATCCGAAGGTGATACCCGGATCCCAGGAGCCGAGCACACATCTGTCATTGGCATCCAGTTTACCGTCACCGTTGGCATCCACATATTTGATGTCTCCCGGTTTAGGATCGCGTCCGCTCAGTTGGATATGTCCATTAGGGTAAGCCTGAGCAATCTCTTCTTCACTCTGGAAGTATCCGTCAGTCTTGTATCCATAGAAACTGTGTACAGCCTCACCTTCGCGCATGATTCCGTAGCAGGCGCCGTTGGTATCATAGAGATACTGGTCACCGGTTCCGCCCATGCTGAGAATCTTATTCTTGTTGAAAGCGATGTTACCGCCGATAGAATAGTTCACTTTACCTATCTTATCATTCCAGGTAGCGGAGAATTCAAATCCGGAGTTGCGCATTTTTCCCACGTTATCATAGTAATTGCTGAGTGCAAAAGTGATAGGCGTATTGATGGTCATCAAGATGCCGTTGGTAGTCTTGTTGTAGTAGTCCATCACGATGCTCAGTTTATTCAGCAGGTTCAGGTCCAGTCCGATACCCCATGTAGTGGTAGTTTCCCATTTCAGGTTTTTGTTCACGGCATTCACCGTTGCTGCTCCTGTCTGTATGCTGCCGCCGAAAGGATAGTTCTGTCCAAGGGATAAGGTAGCTACGGTAGGATAATATCCAGTAATGTCCTGATTACCTAATTGTCCCCATGAGGCACGTATCTTTACATTGTCCACCACATTACGGAGTGGTTCGAAGAATTTCTCTTCGGATATTCTCCATCCTGCTGAGAAGGATGGGAACATTCCCCAGTGGTGACCGCTGGCAAATCGTGATGTGCCGTCATATCTCAGGTCGGCTTCAAAGAGGTATTTGCCCATGTAGTCATAGTTCACACGACCGAAGTAAGAGAGCATGGAGAATTTCACGGAGTTACCCTTATTGGTCATGTTTTGTGCACTGGCTGCATCCAGATCGTAAAGGTTGCTGTTGGCGAAATTGTCACGATATCCAGTGATTCCATTGTTACGGTACAGTTCGGCATGATAGCCAGCCATAGCCTTGAGATTGTGTACTTTGGCAAAAGACTTGTCATAAGTCAGAAGGATGTCGGCTGATATGCGGTCGTCACGATAGATATTCTCGCTGAGTTTATCCACAGTTCCCTGATTGTACGTACCATCATATTGTATGGCCTTGTGCATATCGTGTGTCTCACCATAATAGAGTTTGTAAGCTGCTGTTCCTTTCAAGGAGAGTTCAGGCAGCAGATGATAGGTAAGTGATGCAATGGTCTGCAGGTTATTGCGGAACTGGTCCTGTACGGAATTGTTGTCAAACCATGCGATGGGATTACCATCTCCGATATATCCGTAAGTACCGTCTGTCTTGTAGCAGGGTACCATAGGTGACAGTTTGTTGAGTACATAGAAGTAGGTGGTATAGTCATTGCCGTTAGGACCAGTCGGGCGCTGGATATCCTCACGAGTATAGACCATATTAAAAGAAGCATCCAGTCGGTCGCTCACCTTACTGTCTAGGTTCAGGCGGAGGTTGTATTTGTTGATACCTGAATTGCGGATGATACCGTTTTGGTCGGTATATCCCATGCTGGCCATATAGCGGATGGCCTCAGTACCGCCGGAAACACGCAGGTTGTGGGTCATCTGGAAACCGCTCTGGTCATAGAACAGGTTTTGCCAGTCTGTATTGGCATGTCCGTCAGGATCCTGTCCGTTTTCAAAGAGTGCAATGTCTTTGTCTGTGTACATGGGGGCATATCCTTCGTTGGCGCGTGCCTCATTGGTCAGTCTGGCATAGTCTGCAGAATTCACATATTTGGCAAGGCGGGTAGGCGACTGCCATCCGAAAGTTCCTGAATAAGTTACCACCGACTTGCTCACCTGTCCACGTTTGGTGGTGATGATGATGACGCCGTTGGCAGCTTTCGAACCGTAGATGGCTGCTGATGCAGCATCCTTCAGTACAGACATGGACTCGATATCATTCGGGTCTATGTCATACATGGTACTTTCTATTCCATCTACGATAATCATTGGCGACGCATTGTTGAATGACCCCGTACCCCGTACATGGATACTGGTTCCACTGTCATCACGACCAGGATTGCCTCCTGCATTGACAATTGTTACACCTGGCATTTTTCCCTGAATGCCCAGTGCTACGCTGGTCAAAGCGCGGTTGCCTAAATCTTTCGAATCGACAGAAGACACAGAACCAGTGAGGTTGGCTTTTTTCTGTGTGCCATAACCCACGACTACCACTTCATTCAGTTTGGTGTTTTCTTCCTTGAGAGTTACTTTTATAGAAGTACTAGCCTTCACTGTCTGTGTAGTAAAACCAATGTATGAGATGACGAGAGAAACTCCACTTGGCACCTTCAGCGCGAAGTTGCCGTTCAGATCAGTCACTGTGGCATTGTTTGTACCCTTCTGCATGACAGTGGCGCCGATGATTGATTCCCCATTTTCATCCACTACATTACCTTTTACAGTAATCTCATCAGCCTGTAAGGCTAGTGTCGTACTACCAGGAACACTGGCATACAGAGGCTTCGGTATGAATGTTGCGCCAAAGCCAACGGCAACTACCATAGTTAATTGTTTGATTTTTCGGTTCATAATCATTTTTTATTTTTAGTTAATGGATTTTGTTTTCTGTCGCAAATTTACGGATGTTTGTCAATGGTTATACCCAGATGTAGATGATAAGTAGATTGCTTTTAGATTAAAATAATGTAACTTATTGATAATCAGTATGAAATATTTTTTTTAAAATATTCCTAAGTAGATTTGGTTATATGAATAGTATTTTGTATTTTCGCAGCCATATCACCTAAAACGATATCTAAAAATGAAAAGGAAAAGAATATTTTTGCTGTTGACCGTTCTATGCATGATATTTGTATTGTGCGGATGTGGCAATGAAGACAAATTTGCAGAGTTGGATTCTTATCTTGCCCGTAGAGAAGAGTTTGTGGCAAAGAAGAAAGCCAAGATAGCGTTGATAGAAAATCAGATCAGTGAATCGCAGGACACGTTACAACGAATGGTACTGCTTGACGATCTGTATGATGAGTATTACACCTTTCGCTTTGACTCAGCGTTGGTGTGTCTTCATCAACTATCTTCTTTGGCCGGGAAGTCTGGTAATACCTATTTCCAACAGAAAAGTGCCATACATCTGATTGTTGAACTTGCAACAGGCGGACTGTATCCGGAAGCACAGAAAGCCATTGCCAATCTGGATACCACACAATTGGACCAGCGACTTGTACCGGAATACTATTATGCATTGTTTTGGGCATATAATTATTTCGGTGAATATACCACAGGAACTCCTTTCGCAGGTAAATATGAGGCAAAGAATAATTGGTTGAAAGAGAAATATATCAAGTTGACCTTGAATCCTCGATACGCCAGATATATGAGGAAGCCAGAGGTAATGAATCATTATTTTCATGGTATTTTGGATCAAGCTAAAGGGAAGTATGTAGAGGCATGCTATCATTTAACTCTGTGTCTCCAACAGTGTAAGATGAATGAGCGTCTGTATGCCATGACAGCATTAAGTCTGGCCAGGTGCTATCAGTCTCGTGGTATGTATTCAGAATATGAAAAATATGCCATGAAAGCGGCCATCAGTGATGTGGTCTGCCCACTGAAGGAAAATGCAGCCTTACAGCAGTTCGCTCTGTATCTCCATAAAACTTACCCGAATGAGACCGACAGAGCTGACCGTTACATCAGTATATCTTTGGAGGATGCCCGCTTCTATAATAATCGTCTCCGAATGGTTCAGATATCCAATATCCTTCCTGGTATCGTGGCGGCCTATCAGAAAAAGTTAGCCACTCGCACTCATTATCTCATTGCCACAGAAATAATTGTGGATATTGCTTTTGTCGTGATGATATGTTTGTTCTTTACTATCCGCAGAAAGCGCAATGTGATTGCCCAACAGCAGCAGGAACTGACAAAGAAGAATGATGAAGTGAATAGTCTGAACAATAAATTGTCGGAAAACAATGACAGTCTCTCTGCGCTTAATACACAACTTTCTGATGCCAATAAATTGCGTGAACAGCAGATGCACCTGTTTCTGGATCTCTGTGTAGCCAATATAGGTAAGTTTGATGGTTATCGTGCACTGGTTCAGCGCAAGATAAAGGCCCATCAGACGGATGATCTGCTGAAATATTCCAATACGGCGATGCTCAGCGAACAAGAGTCATCGGAGTTTATTACCAAGTTCGACAAAGCATTTCTTTCGTTATACCCACAATTCATCGAACAGTTAAATGCTCTTCTTCGTCCAGATGCCCAAGTAGAGCAGAAAGAAATAGACCGTCTGTCTCCCGAACTTCGTATTATGGCACTTGTCCGACTCGGTGTTACAGAGAGTTCTGCCATAGCCACCCTGTTATTCTATACCCCGCAGACCATTTATAATTATCGTTCATCGATGAAGCGGCGCGCTAAAGACCGCACCACTTTTGAGGATGAAGTTGCCAGAATATCAGG
>DAIRCP010000056.1:6809-23150 GCA_036796635.1 Prevotella sp.
CCGTCCTCAATGAGGCAGAAAGAAGGAGACAGAAGACCGTAACCGTCATGGCTCATCGTTCCTAATTCAAATTCTTTTGGACTGTCAGCATAATCAGCCAGTGGCGTGAATGTACCGTCAGTTCCGATATTGCCTACCCAATAGAGAGCTTCCGTGCCATGCTGACTGCCTATCGGCGTAACCACAAACAGCCACAGTCCGTTATTCATCGGCACAATGACTGGCATTTCCCAGTATGTACCCGCTGTGAGTGCATTTTTCCCTTGGAAGAAGATACTTCCGTCATTGCTCCAGGTCTTGGTGGCAGCATCGTATTTGTGTAATGTAGCCGCACCGATATTGCCCTTGCTGCAACCTACTATCATATAGTATTCCCCCTGGTTGGTGAAGATATAGCAGTCACGGAAGTCGGCACTCATTCCTGCGGGAACACTGCTGAGTATCGGATTACTGCTGTATTTGGTCCATTCGGTGAGATTGTCATCTGCCGGATAAGCCTCGGCGATGGTCGCCTTCGTATTATCTACCGCGGTATAATACAGATAAGGTTTACCTCCTGTCAAGGTCGGGTCTGTATAGACGCATCCCGACCAACATCCCTTGATGTCATAATCTTCTGATGGTGCGATAGCTACTTTCTCTTCTGTCCAGTCATAGAGATTCGTACTTGTGAGATGTCCCCATTGTAGTCTCCCCCAATAAGGACCGTTGGGGTTCTTCTGGAAGAAGAGATGATATTCCCCGTTGTAGTATGTGAGTCCGTGCGTCTCATTGGTCCATCCGGCAGCAGGCATTCCGTGGAATGCAGGGCGCTGGATGTCATTGGCAAAGCGAGATGCAGGAACTGAGAAGTTAACGGCATTTTCGGGTTGACTGTAGGCGATACCGTCCAGAGAATTGTAGATGCTGATATCATCAATGATGCCATCGAATGTATTGAGATACATCGGTCCCACCTTCACATCATCCAGTGATTTTCCAATCATAAAGGTATTGTCACCCGCCTTGATGGAATTCAGACTTACCGTTTTGGAGGCCACTTCTTCACCATTTCTATATAGTTTGATATATTTAGCATTCAGATCGACCACGGCAGTCAATTTGTTCCATTCGTATTTAGGCAGTTTGGTGGTAGCCTTGCAGGCCACCTTCCAACCGTCTATGTAACAGTCGAACTCATAATTACCCTGTGAACTCAGTGTCAGGGCAAATCCGCTCTTGTTGGTGTCCGACATATTTCCGGCGATATACGTGGAAGTGTTCACCGCCTGTGTGTTGTCCATCATCGGGTAAGACTCCACGGCACACCACAGAGACATGACCATCGTCTTGCCACTCAGTTCTGATGTGTTGATACTGGACTGTACAAAAGTAGAATAACCATCCAGTCGTAATGCCGTTCCTTCCGCACCATCTGCACTTTCGGCTGCCAGTGCATCGTTGACGTTAAATGAACTGCCGGAAACAGATTCTGTAATGGCACCGTTCTTCACTTCCATCGGAAAGTGAGAAACCAAGGTAGCGCCGGCTACCACAGGGGCAGCCAACGCTAACAAAATTGAAGATAACTTAACTACTAACATGATTTCGTTATTTAAATCAGTACTAATCCATATTACCAATATGTTCTGATTGTTATTTCATCAGATAGTCGATAGAATTCTTTGTCAACTTCTCAATATTTGATTGATAAGCATTTGTATTGCTGTTCTGTTTCCACTCGTAAGCAGACAGTCCGATGGCGATGCAGCGACCGGCATAAGTAGTGGTAGGTTTGAATTCCACGATACCGGCACAGCACCAATCTGTCACGTGTCCCCATGTGGCAAGTACAGTGGCGGAGTTCTCATTCTGGAAGGCAGAAACCACATTGGTCTCATTGGGGTAGAGTGCGGGGAATCCGTAAGAATTCAAGTCCCACATACAGTTATGGTCTTCCCTCAGTCCCGGGCCTTCCAGCGGATAAGTCTCGTGTGAGTATTCATCAGAAGTGCTCAGACCAGAGAATATGGCATGACTGCGATTGTCTATTGCACCGGTTTGGTCACTTCCAATCACTGCGTTTATCGTCCAGATGTCGGTACCCGTACCGCCATTACCGTCGCTGAAGATACCAGGTGCTCTGTCGGCTGCCACACGTCCCAATGGGACAATCATCTGTGTGGCATGTTTGGTCAATAGGATGCTTCCTCCGTCCATATAATATTGTTTCAGTGCAGCAACGGCAGCATCGGAAATCAGACTACTCGGCAGTTTGTTCCATCCCTGACCGATACCTACACGGTCTATCTGCATCCATATCATCGAGTATTGTGACAGGTCTACACTGGTAAGCTGTGAAGGAGTGATAACCTCACCGGCGGGATAAGTAGTCTTGAACCAGTTGTAGGCTGCCAGTTCGTCATCATCCTCTATCTGACTGGCATTGTCATAAGAGATCAGGAAACCAGGCTTGCTGGCTGCAGAGCCTTCTATGGTAGCATGTATCGTCTCACCTTCTGATACTCTGCCATTGGCATATACAGCCTTTGCTGTAAAGGTCAAGTCGGTATTCACCGCTACGCGCTTAAATGTATATGAACTGATGCTTTTATCCAGTGACAGGGCATCGTTATCATTATATTTCAGTGTCACACCCGTTACATCACCTGTAGGTACAGCCCATGTGACTGTCACGTTCCTGCCGGATGCAGTGTAAGCCAGATTGTTCACTTTCAGAACGGGTTCTGCCGTTGGCAATTCCACATCACTGCAGGATGAGAGTGCCAGTACGAACAGCGCAGATATGATATATATTAACTTCTTCATGATTTCTATGTTTTTATTAGTTCTACTATTGATTATTCTCCATACAGACCGCCTGCATTGGTCTTTTCATCTTTAGGGACAGGGAGGTAAATTTCACTCTCGGTAATGGAAGCGCCATCATAGTAAGGACGAAGGGTGGACTCCTCTTTCATATAGGTATTGACTGTATTTACGGCAGTGCCCCATCTTACGAGGTCAAACCAGCGTGTACCTTCCATGGCAAGTTCCAGACGGCGTTCCATGCGCAAAGCCTTGCGGGCATAGTCCTGTGTCCAGTTAGTAGCGGGATAGTCCTCTATCTTGTAGTTAGCCACTGTAGGATCAAGGTCTACCGGTGTATAATTGGCATCAATACTGCGGCGTGCCTTTTCTCTGATCTGATTAATCAGTGTGCGTGCGGTTTCCAAGTCCTTGTTGCTTTCGATGAGTGCTTCTGCCTTCCACAGTAACACCTCTGAGTAGCGGATGATGCAGAAGTTCAGACTGGATGCTCCCCAGGGGAATCCTTTGACCATATCAGATGAACTGGGGTCTATCAGACCTTTCTTGCCGGAATACTCTCCGTACACGTCATAAGCACGGCACCATTTAGATGTATAGGTATGACCGCGGAATGGGAGTCCGATACGACCTACTGTGAAGTCGAGACGTGGATCAACATTACCGGTATAGTTGGCGTTTACATTCACTTTGTTGAAAGTGTCGAAGAGTGGCAGACCATTATCGTCTGTGCGGAATGCATTCACCAGATTCTGACTGGCCAGGAAGAAGTCATCACCTGTACCAAACAGATTGCCTTCACTGTAAGTGGTGTTCAGTAGGTTGCACCAGTTGATGTGTGCATTATCGTTGGCAGTAGAGAACTGGATGGCCATGATAGACTCCTTCTTATTGTTGAAAGCGATCTTCGACATATCCAGATAGTTGTCATAGAGAGCATATTTTCCACTGTTGATAACGTAGTCGCAGTATTTACTGCAGGTATCATAGTCCTTTGTCTCCATAGCTACCTTTGCCATGTAGGCAGCGGCTACATACTTACTGAATCTACCCACCTGAGTCTGACTTTCAGGAAGATTTTCCCAGGCATATTCCAAATCAGCTTTGATGAAACTGAATATCTGGTCGCGTGAGTATTGGTCGATAGTGGCACTGTTGGGATCATCATTCTCAGTGAAGTATGGGATGCGCTCGAATATTCTGATCAGGTCGAAGTAGAAGTGAGCGCGTAGCAGACGGAGTTCACCTAGTATACTTGCCTTGTTGGATAGATTGGATGTTTCCACAGCCAGCATCGCTTTGTGTACACGTGAGATGCCATAATAATCATTCTTCCATTTGTCTAGATTTACAGGGTTGTCACTTGTAAGGTTGGAGATTTCCAGCTGATGGATATAGGCTTCCATACTCAGTCCGCCACCGCCTTTATAAGCATCATCTGAGCGAACATCGAACACCCAGTTGGTGGATGGTCCGGCAAAAGCCTCGTTATTACCGAAGAAGTGAGCTTCCAGTCCTGCGTAGGCAGCTGATAAGAGTCCTTCTACTGATGTGGTATCTATCTGTTCTGCAGTAAACTGTCCGTACGGTTCCTGATCCAGAGAGCAGGATGACATGGTGGCAGCACCAGCGAACGCTAATATGATAAATGATTTATATAGTTTCATAATTGCTTTCGATTTATATGATGATTAGAATTTGAGATTTACGCCCATAGAGAAGGTGCGGGCGATAGGATAAGGTGCGTTGTCAACACGTGCACCGTAGGTACTGAGTGGCAGTTCCGGATCCAGACCGTCGTAACCGGTGATGGTAAATACATTCTCCACCTGTCCGAATACACTTAGATTGGTGAGTCCCAGTTTGCCGATTATTTTCTCAGGGAATGTATAATTCAGTTTGATGTATTTCATCTTCAGGTAACTTCCGTCTTGTACGAAGTAAGTGGACATTCTTGTTTCGTTGTTGTCGTCACTGAGAGTCAGGGCTGGGATGGATGTATTCGTATTATCAGCAGTCCAGGCATTGAGTATGGATGTGCCGCGGTTGGTGCTTACACCGCCATAAGTCATGAAGTCTAGTTGGCGCTTGGTGGTGTTGTAGATGTCAAAACCGAATTCACCTGTAAAGAAGGTGCTTAATGTGAAGTTCTTGTATTTCAGATCCAGATTCAGACCCATAGACAAGTCGGGGTTAGGGTCGCCGATGATGCATTGGTCAGCATCATTCACTACGCCGTTGCCGTCGATATCGCGGTATCTGATTCTGCCTACGCCCTTGCCTTGCTGGTCGGCGCTGTTGGCCACCTCATCTGCGTTCTGGAAAATGCCGTCAGCGATATATCCGTAGTACACGCCCATTGGCTCACCCTCTATCAGACGGTAGTCACCGCCGATGGTCTTCACGAAGCTGTTCAGCTTCTCCACTTTATTTTTATAGCTGGATAGGTTCAGACTTCCGTCCCAAGAGAAATCACCATATTCAGGACTGTGATAATCCACGGTGAGTTCCCAACCGTGATTCTTCATAGAACCCGTATTCATCCACATGGAAGCATTCTCACCGGCTACAGAAAGGGTAGGAGGTATGGTCAGCATGTCCTTGGTGTTCTTGATATAGTAATCGAAAGATACATTGATAGAGTTGGCAAAACCGAGGTCAAGACCGAAGTTGGTCTGTGTGGTGGTCTCCCATTTCAGATTGGTATTACCGGATGTGGCAGTGATGATACCTGCTACGGCATTTGTATTGGTTCCATTCAGGTCATAAGCACCGTTACCAGAGTTGTAAGCATAAGTGCTCCAGTAGGCATAGTTGTTGCTGATGGCAGAGTTACCGTTTTGTCCCCAACCGATACGGAGTTTACCGTTTACCAGTACTTTCTGGTTTTCCAGGAATTTCTCACTGGTGAATCTCCACGCACCGCTGAATGCAGGGAACACACCGGAGTTGTTGTCCTTGGCGAGTCTGGAAGTGGCATCCCGACGGATAGTAGCAGAGAAGAGATACTTGTCAGCATAAGAATAGTCTGCTTTGGCGAACAGAGAGAACAGACGCCATGACTGTTTACTGCCACTGTTGGTTTGTGTGCCTTCGCCTGCATCGAGTACCATATAGTTCTCATCTTCAAACTTATAATCCTTGCGCATGGCAGACAGTCCGTCATACTTATAGGTGATATACTCAGTACCGCCGAGCAGTGTGATATTGTGGTCGCCCAACTTTGTATTGTAGTTGGCT
The DNA here is from genome assembly GCA_036796635.1 of Prevotella sp. GTDB lineage: Bacteria > Bacteroidota > Bacteroidia > Bacteroidales > Bacteroidaceae > Prevotella. The sequence goes on from DAIRCP010000056.1 coordinate 12,858, forward strand.
GTATTACTCCATGTATAGGTGTCACCTTCGCCGTGTGCACGGGTCACGCTGTTCACGTCAGAAGTCTGAACTTTGCGAGTCAGTGTCTGATTCGTAAACTGTACATGCTCGATACCGAGATTACTCTTGATGGTAAGTCCTTTCACGGGCACTATTTCCAGATAAGCGTTACCGAATATTCTCCAACTGTTGTTTTCGTTATCCCTTGAGTTATACAGGTCATGCATTGGATTAGAGATATCACTGTTGGCAAGAGTCAGCGGATTGGTGAAATTACCGTCGCTGTCATATACGGGTATGGCAGCCAGTTGGCGCATGGCAGTATAAGGTATGCCGCGGTCGTCCTGTACAGACTGTCCTTGATTGTTCCATTTTGCCAAGGTCAGATTTTCGCCTACGGTAGCAAACTTCGTAATCTTGTAAGTAGAGTTCAGTCGGGCAGTATATCTCTTGAAGAATGTTTCCTTCATCAGTCCGTCCTGACTGGTATAGTTGGCAGAGAAGAAGGTGGTACCCTTGTCGCTGCTGTTGGATATTCCGATACCGTAATTCTGAGTCCATGCCGTGCGGTAGATTTCTTTCTGCCAGTCAGTATCAGCAGATTTTACTTTGCCTTCGCTGTCCAGATAAGTGGCAAGCACAGGAGTGGCACCGTTGCCATAGAAAGGATGACTGGGCGTGATGCCGCTGTTCTTGCAGGCAGCCCAGTAAGCCTCACCCCATTGCTGGGCGTTGAGCATATCAAATGATTTTGCTACAGTCTGCATACTGGCAGATACATTCACATCAATCGAGAGTCTGTTGCCAGAGCCCTTCTTGGTAGTGATGATAATCACACCGTTGGCAGCACGTGAACCATAGATGGAAGCCGAAGAAGCATCTTTCAGTACCTGGATGGATTCGATATCCGCACTATTGATGGAATTCAGATTTTCTGTAGTTGGCACACCGTCTATGATATAGAGTGGGTCATTGCCGTTCATGGTACTCATACCACGTACACGGATGGAAGTACCACCACCGCCAGGGGCAGCATCTGTACTGATCATCACACCAGGAACTTTGCCTTGCAGGGAGTTCAGAATGTTAGGGTTGGATTCGCTGATAGGCTTCTTCATATCCACGATACCCACAGCACCTGTCAAGTCAGCTTTGCGTGCTGTCTGGTATCCCACTACCACCAGTTCGTTGAGCTTCATGACATCTTCCAGTGCTACTTTCATGTTTGGAGTAGCTGCTACATCCACAGCAGTAAAACCTACATAAGATATGTGCAGTTTAGAGCCTTTCTTTACATTGATCGTGAAGTTACCATTGAAATCGGTGATGACACCATTGTTTGTTCCTACCTCCTTTACAGTAGCTCCAATGAGAGTTTCACCGTCGGATTTCGACAGTACCGTGCCCGTAATTTTCTGTTGGGCATACAAGCATTGGCTGATTAGCAGTATGGCCAATGTGAATACGCATTTCTTTAAAAGTGATAGATTGTGAATCATACCTTTAAGTTTTAAGTTAATTGTTATTGTTGGATCTAGGTGACTCTTGTCTTAAAAGTCGTTGCAAAGATAAATGGATGTTAAGAGCTAGGCTGTAAAATATGATGCAGAGACTGCCAAATTTGTTTCATGAATCATTTTTAATAGCAAAAGAAACATTTTTGTAAGTAATAGGATACTCTGTGTTACGAAATGGTGAATCAGTGCAATTATATACTTCTGTTACAAATATAATATTTTTATTTTTATTTCAACCACTTAACGATGACTATTTGGTAAAAAACGGAAAATTGGTATTATTTTCAGTAATTTATTTATTGGCTGTTTGGCGGAATTGTTGTTACTTTGCACCCAGAAGATTAACTATAAGAAAAAAGAATATGAACGGAAACTTTATGTATTACAATCCTACCAAACTTTACTTTGGTGCGGATTCGCTCAATTATCTGAAGGATGAGCTTCAGAATGTAGGTCCCGTAGTGCTGATGAATTATGGTGGCGGCAGTATCAAGCGGAATGGTATCTATGATCAGGTGATAGCCATCCTCCACGAAGCTGGCAAGACGGTGGTGGAAAATCCGGGTGTGATGACTAATCCTACACTGGAAAAACTCCATGAAGGTGTAAAAATCGCACGCGACAACAAGGTGGACTTCATCCTCGCAGTGGGCGGAGGTTCTGTGTGTGACTATTCCAAGGCAGTATCCGCAGCCGTCCATTTCGACGGTGACTATTGGGATACATTCTATCTCAAGCAGCAGAATCCTCCTCAGGGTCAGCAGCTTCTCCCCGTGGGTTGTGTGCTTACCATGGCCGGTACCGGTTCCGAGATGAATGCAGGTACGGTGATTACGGATGCGGAGCATACTTTTAAGGTGGGCCATGTGTTTGACAACCGCCTGATGCCTAAGTTCTCCATCCTCAATCCTGAGTTTACCATGTCTGTTCCCGACAATCAGATGAAGGCTGGCATCTATGACATCTTCAATCATATCATGGAGCAGTATTTCTCCGGTAATGACGACAATACGTCTGATTATATGTCTGAGGGACTCATGCGCGGTCTGATTGTGGCATCTCGCAAGGCTGTGAAGAATCCGAAGGATTACGAGGCCCGCAGCAATATCATGTGGACTGCCACCTGGGCACTCAACACCCTGATAGGATGCGGCAAGACACAGGACTGGATGGTACACATGCTGGGTCATTCCATCGGCGCGTTCACCCATGCACCTCACGGATTTGCATTGGCGGGTGTGTCCATGGCTTACTACCGGCACATCATGCGTGACGGACTGCCTAAGTTCAAGCGCTTTGCCGAGGAAGTATGGGGCATCTGCGCCGAGGGTAAGACCGATGAGCAGGTAGCCGAAGAAGGTCTCGCAGCCCTTCGCACCTGGATGCAGGAGATAGGACTGCCACTCACCATCAGTGAACTGGGTGCCACCGATGAGATGATAGAAGGCATAGCCAAAGGTACCATCATCCTGGATGCCGGTTACCGCAAACTTACCCCCGAAGAGGTAGTAGACGTACTGAAAGAGAGTATGTAATCATACTAGCGAAATAGATAAGAGTCCATGGCGGGAGCTATGGACTTTTATTGTTTCATAGCAACAATAAAAGCGAGTATTTTGGCCTGTGGGACTTAGAATCAGTTGCTCCTTAATTATTAAAATGAAATGCCACTGGTCCTGTATTCACTTGGGGTCGTATGTTCATTACGACGGTAATATTTAGTGAATGTGGACTGGTCGGGGAAACCAAATTCTGTGGCGATTTGCTGTATAGACATATCAGTATCTTTCAGCGCACAGTTGATTTCACCTGTCAGACTGCGTTGTATCCATTGATATGCAGTCTCACCGGATATTAATTTCACGATTCGTTCTAGGTACTGGCAGGAAACACATAGTTCAGAAGCATAGAATTTCACACTTCTTTCCTGCTTGATATACAGTGGCAGTGTCTTTACAAATTTCATGAACAGGATGTGTTTTCTGTCTGTTTCCTGTGGTATTCTGGATTCTTCTTTCTCATGCATAAAGATGTTGGACATCTCAAGATAAATCATCCATAGTGCGCATTTTGTCATTTCAGACTGGTGATAGTTGCTTGTGTCTTTCAGCATGCTTAATAAGAGGTTAAAACGTTCACGCATGACGGATACCTGGTCGTGACTGAGTAACAGTACCGGATAGTTAAGTATCTGCATCACATATTCTATCGGGAAGGGTGGCCTGTTCTTCATGAGATGAACGAAAAAGGTCTCTGTGGCAAAAATGAATATGACGGAAATATCTGGGGTGGCCTCTTGGATATGAAACTTATGATGAAGTACATCAATAAGGCTGTCACTACGCAGAATCACTGTGCGTCCGTTGATGGTGGCGTTGATGCTGCCTCTTGTTATAAATAGCTGGATATGTACATCCGGCATGTCTATATCGCGAAGGAAATCACTGTTTCTTACTTCCCATACGTAGAAATCTGACGTGTCGGAATAGCAACCGGCTTTGTCTTGCATGAATTGTTGGAGTTCCATATCTTTTTCTTTTTACATTGGACGTGCAAATATAGGCATTAATATCTTATAGTGCAACTTTTATACCTGCTTTTGTCATTTTTGCAATAATATTAGTTTCGATTATGACTAATGATATGTGCAATATGACCAAATCACAAACAATATTTGCAGTTTGTTTCGTATTTGACCAACAAAGGTGTGTTTTTATTCACTTACAACTAGATATAAATTATCACCTTTGCATCGGTTTTCAGAAAAAAACAATGTAATATATAGAAGAATATGAAACAGACAATTTTGATTTCGGCATGCATTGTCATGCTGATGAGCGGTTGTAAGAAAATGCAGACGATGCCAACCGACAACAGTTATGAGATGATGACTGTGAGCAGAACAGACAGAACTTTGCAGACCAGTTATTCTGCTACCATCAAAGGTTCTCAGGATGTGGATATTTATCCCCAGGTATCCGGTAAAATCACAAGGATTTGTATTAATGAGGGAGCTCAGGTGAAGAAAGGTCAGACGCTTTTCGTTATTGACCAGCTACCTTACCGTGCTTCTCTGGCTACAGCCAAGGCTAATGTGGAGAGTGCTGTGGCTGGTGTGGAAAATGCCAGACTGACACTGAACAGCAAGAGGAAATTGTATAATGAGAAGGTTATTTCAGTATTTGACCTCCAGCAGGCACAAATATCCTTGCGTTCCCAGCAAGCTTCACTCGAACAGGCAAGAGCTGAATATGTCAAGGCAAAGAATGACCTGTCGTATACGGAAGTGAAAAGCCCTGTAAATGGAGTGGCTGGTATGATATCCTATCGTGTAGGTGCATTGGTAAGTGCCTCTGTCACAACTCCGCTGGTCTCCGTTTCTGATGATCACACGATGCATGTGTATTTTTCTCTGACTGAGAATCAGATGCTGAATTTCTCTCACCAGTTTGGTGGCGCACTGAAAACGGCCAATATGCCTGCCGTTGAACTGACATTGAGTGATGGCAGTAAGTACGGACATAAGGGATGTATAGATGCCATAAGTGGTGTCGTGGATAAAAGCACGGGTTCGGTAAATGTGAGGGCATCTTTTGCTAATCCTGAACATCTGCTGCGTAGTGGTAACACAGGCAGTATCCTTCTGCCAGTAATAAAGCGTAACTGTATCGTGATACCGCAAACGGCTACCTACGAACTACAGGATAAGGTATTTGTATATAAAGTGGTGAACGGTAAAACTTCTTCGACACAGATAAAAGTCTGTCCTATTAATGATGGTACAGAATATATTGTGGAAAGTGGCTTGGCTGTCGGTGATGTAATTATTGCAGAGGGTGCTGGTATGCTACAGGACGGTATGGCAGTGAAAGCAAAACAGAATCGCAAATAGAGGAGGATAGACTATGACAACGAAATTATTCATTGACCGACCGATATTGTCTATTTGCATTTCGGTATTGTTTGTCCTGATTGGTATCATCGGACTTGCCAATCTGCCTATGGAACAGTATCCGGACATAGCTCCGCCTACTGTCATGGTAAGTGCCACATATACGGGCGCAAGTGCTGAGACGTTACAGAAAAGCGTGATTGTGCCACTGGAAGAGTCTATCAATGGTGTGGAGAACATGATTTATATGACATCTACAGCAACGAACTCTGGTTCTGCCACTATCTCCATCTATTTTAAACAAGGCACTAATTCAGATATGGCTGCCGTGAATGTGCAGAACAGAGTGTCGAAAGTGACGGGACAGCTACCTGCAGAAGTGACGAAGATAGGTGTAACAACGGAAAAAAGACAGACCAGCCAGTTGAAGATCATGTGTCTGTATAGTCCGGACAACAGCTATGACAAAACATTTCTTACCAATTACTTCAAGATCAATATAGCTCCGCGAATACAGCGTATCACAGGCGTGGGTGAGGTGAGTATCATCGGTGGAGATTATTCTATGCGTATTTGGCTCAATCCCTCCAAGATGGCTCAATACGGGTTGGTGCCTTCCGATATATCCAGTGTATTGGGCGAGGAGAATATAGAATCGCCTGTGGGTTCAGTAGGTGCCCAGTCAGCAAACACTTTCCAATATACATTGAAATACAGAGGTCGCTATGAGAATGCTGACGAATATGGCAATTTGGTAGTGAAATCACTACCTGACGGTGAAGTGTTACGGCTCAAGGACGTGGCAACTGTGGAATTGGGTGCCGTATCTTATGACAGTAATACAGAGATAAAAGGGCATCCGGGTGCTATATGTATGGTGATGCAGACGGCCGGCTCCAATGCCAACGAGATTATCACCAATATAGACAATCTGACCAAAGAGATAAACCAGCAGTTGCCTAAAGGTGTGGTACTTACCGACCTGATGAGCACCAAGGACTTTCTGGATGCGTCTATATCCAATGTGATAGAAACGCTGGTTGAGGCTATTTTCCTCGTTATCATTGTGGTCTATATATTTCTGCAGAGTGTGAGATCTACTATTATACCGTCCATATCCATTATTGTGTCATTGATAGGTACATTCGCGTTTATTTATATAGCGGGATTCAGTATCAACCTGCTGACGCTCTTTGCCTTGGTGTTGGTGATAGGTACGGTAGTGGATGATGCGATAGTGGTGGTGGAAGCTGTTCAGGCTAAGTTTGATGATGGATATAAGTCACGATATAAAGCAACTGTGGATGCCATGGGAGGCATTACATCAGCCATCATCACCACCAGTCTTGTGTTTATGGCAGTGTTCGTACCTGTATGTTTCATGGGTGGTACTTCCGGTACATTCTATACTCAGTTTGGTGTAACTATGGCAGTGGCTGTAGCTATATCCGCTGTCAACGCTCTCTCGCTGAGTCCTGCTCTCTGCGCTTTGATAATGACTCCTCATAAGACAGCAGCAGACGGCGGAAAACTGAGTTTTTCATCCAGATTCCACATCGCTTTTGATGCCTCGTTCCATCAGGTGAGTGACAAGTATAAACGTATGCTTGCCTTCTTCTTCAAGAGAAAATGGATAATAGGTGCATCACTGGCAGTGGCTGGCGTGGCTTTAGCCGTATTGATGGAAACTACGAAGACGGGTCTGATACCTGATGAGGATACAGGCACAATATTTGTGGCTGTGACTACCCCTCCGGGATGCTCTCTCTCCGAGACACAGAAAGCAATGGACAATGTCGAAAAACGGTTGCAGAGTATAGACCAGGTACATCTATATGCCAAGATTACTGGATATAATATGATGAGCGGCAGCATGAGTCAGTCGGGCGGTTCATTTATCGTACGGTTGAAAAACTGGAGCGAACGCAAGGGACAGCAAAATAGTAAAGATGCCGTGATAGGTAAGATATTCGCCATGACAGCAGGCATCAAAAATGCCCAGGTGTATGCTTTCGCACCACCAATGGTTATGGGCTATGGTGTGAGCAACGGACTGGAAATATACGTACAGGACCGGCAGGGTGGAACTATCGGAAATCTGCAGAAATACACGAATCAGTTTATTGCTGCGCTGAAGAAACGCCCCGAGATACAGAGCGCAATGACTTCCTTCGACTCCCGTTTCCCTCAATATATGGTGGATGTGGATGCCGCAAAGTGTAAGCGGATGAATGTGTCACCATCGGATGTGCTGGATGTGATGTCATCGTATCTGGGAGGCAATTATGCATCAAACATCAATAGATTCTCCAAACTGTACAGGGTGATGATGCAGGCCAGTCCGCAGTTCCGTCTTGATATCAATTCGCTTAATAATATGTATGTGCGTTCGTCTGACGACAACATGCTCTCTGTCAGTAATTTCGTAACACTCAAGAAAGTGTATGGACCGGAAAGTCTTACCCGTTTCAATCTGTTCAGTTCTATTCTTGTCAGTGCTTCTGCAGCCGATGGATACAGTTCAGGTGATGCCATTAAAGCAGTGCAGGAAGTGGCTAAGCAGACATTACCTTCGGGGTATGGTTATGAGTTCAGCGGACTATCACGAGATGAAGCATCATCCGGTTCCACGACAGTGCTGATATTCTGTATCTGTCTGGTGTTTGTCTATGTGATATTATGTTGTCTGTATGAGAGTATATTTATTCCGATAGCTGTCATGTTGTCAATACCTTTTGGATTAGTGGGCAGTTTCCTGTTTGCAAAACTATTTGGCGTAGAGAATAATATCTATATGCAGACAGGTCTGATCATGCTTATCGGACTGTTGTCCAAAACATCTATTCTGCTTACCGAGTATGCCTCTACACGTCGCCATCATGGCATGACGATAGCACAGGCCGCCATGTCGGCAGCTTCTGCGCGACTCCGACCGATACTGATGACAGCCCTCTGTATGATTATAGGTATGCTACCGCTTGTATTTTCTACGGGTGCAGGAGCCAACGGTAATATCTCTCTGGGTGTAGGTGTGGCTGGCGGTATGCTTGTGGGTACGGTGACATTGCTGATTATAGAGCCAGTGCCGTTTATCGTATTCCAGACTATAGAGGAAAGAGTGATGCCGAAAAGAAATCATGAACTGGAATTAAAAGAAAACTGATTATGAAAAAGATATATGGTTTGATAATGATATGTGCAGTAATGACACTGGACAGTTGCGGAATATATACCAAATATTCCAGACCGGAGAATCTGCCGACACAGGGATTATACAGAGACTCCGTGGAAGAGACGGATACTACATCCCTTGCCACGATGTCCTGGCGCCAGTTGTTTACAGACCCCAACCTGATAAGTCTGATAGACGAGGGGCTGAAGAACAATACTGATTTGCAGAAGGCAAAACTACAGACTGATGAAGCTGAGGCTACACTGCAGCAGTCGCGTGCCGCTTTCTATCCCTCACTTTCGCTTACTCCGGAAGGAAAACTGAGTAGTTACGATGGTGCCAAAACCACCAAGACCTATTCTCTAGGTGCGTCAGCCAGTTGGGAAGTGGATGCCTTCGGATCGTTGCGTAACACCAAAGAGCAGAAACAGGCTGCCTACCAACAGCAGAAAGCGTATGCACAGGCCGTTATGACTAAACTGATAGCCACAATAGCGGAAGATTATTATTCACTGCTGATGCTTGACCGGCAACTGGAGATAACAGAACAGACTGTTACTACATGGACCGCTAATGTGAAAGCAGAGAAGGCAATGAAGGAGGCAGGCAAGGCAACTGAAGCATCCGTGAATCAAGCTGAAGCCAACTGTCTGAGTGCTGAACATTCTGCACTGGCATTACAACAGCAGATCAATGAACAGGAAAACTCCCTGTCAACACTGATAGGCAGAGTGCCTCAGACGATTAAGCGGGGAACCATAGACAGTCAGACATTTCCTGTTACCCTGTCCGCAGGTGTTCCTTTGTCTATGCTCAGCAAACGTCCGGATGTGTTACAGGCAGAATATAATCTGAAACAGTCTTTTTATGGAGTAAACAAGGCACGGTCGGCATTCTATCCGTCTATTACGCTTAGCGGTACAGCAGGATGGACCAATAGTGGTGGCATGGCTGTCACCAATCCGGGAAAGCTCTTACTTTCTGCAATAGGTTCACTCACACAACCCATATTCAGCAAGGGACAGAATGAAGCTAATCTGAAGATAGCCAAAGCACAGCAACAAGAAGCTGCACTGAGTTATACACAGTCGATCCTTGATGCGGGAGCAGAGGTGAACAATGCTCTGAAGCAATGGCAGACATCACTTGCCAAACAAGAAAAAGACAAACAAGAAATAGATAAATTGATGAAGGCTGTAAAAAACACGAGATTATTGATGGATGATGGAACAACAAATTATTTGGATGTTCTTTCTGCTGAAAGTACATTATTAAACGCTAGGCTTACAGAGGTAAGCGATAAATACAGTGAAATAGAAAGCGTTATTTTACTCTATCACGCCTTAGGCGGCGGTGTAGAGTAACAGTGTCAATTATACCTATATATTACAGCACTGCTCTGCCAGAAGATGCGATATCATCTGGCAGAGATTTCTATGTTATATAAACGGGAATTTTGACTTGTGCGGCTTCATATCTGTCATTTTATCATTTTTTGATAATCATTTTTTGATAATTATGACCAGCGGAACCTTTGCCAAGAAATACCACTTACCTTTGCCCAGTTCGGTAAACTCTGCCGTGAAAGGACTACTTGAACGCGACTTTATCACAGAGAATGACGGTGCCTATTCAGTGTATGATCAGTTTTTCAGTCTCTGGCTGAAGAAGTATGTGCTGAGTAAGTAACTGGATACATAAATATAGTTATA